>NZ_JBMNDR010000040.1:0-78151 GCF_052543235.1 Streptomyces sp. SAS_272
CGTCGGTGTCGCCCTGGAAGGACCGCAGGTCCCACAGGCCCGCGTGGCTCACGATCGCCTTGAACCGATCAGTGCTCGTGGCGACCCGGTTGGCCATGTAGCCGCCGTAGGAGCCGCCCCCGAGCGCGGTGCGCGCTGCATCGATGTCGTCACGGGCCTCGGTTGCGTCGGTCAGCGCCATCACGTCCGTGTACGGGACCCCGCCCCACTGCCCCCAGCCTCGCCGATGGCCCTCCTGACCGTAGCCGGTCGACAGGGCCGGGTCGGGAAGCAGCACCGCGTAGCCGCGGGCCGCGAACGGCCACGGGTTCCACCGCCAGGTCCAGCCGTTCCAGCTGCCCTGCGGCCCGCCGTGCACGGCGACGAGCAGCGGCGCGGGGTTCTCGGCCGACGCGCCCTCCGGCAGCACGAGCCAGCCGCGCAGCCGGTACCCGTCCGCCGCGTTGGCGTGCACCTCGGTGAGGGTGCCCGGCAGCGCGTCGAACGCACCGGGGGCGGGCAGCTCGACCGGCGTCTGGTCGGCGACGCCAGCCTCGAACCTGACCGGCCGCGGCGGCGAATCGATCGCGTTGCGCAGCGCGTACAGCGTCCGCCCGTCGGGGGCCACGCAGAGCGAGCTGTACGCGCCCGAGGCGGTGAGCCGGGTCACGGTGCCGTCCGCGTCCCGCTGGAAGACGGGCGCGTGACCCTTCACATCGGCCATGAAGAAGAGGGCGTCGTCGACCGTCGAACAGACGGTGCCGACAGGCCAGTTGTCGAACCCGGGGAGCAGATCGACGGCCTCGCTGCCGTCCACGCCGACCCGGACGAGCGTCATGTCCATCGACTCGTCGTAAGTCGGCCACGTCATCCGCGAGCACACGACCGCCGAGCCGTCGTGCGTGAACACCGGCGCCTCGTAGAGATGCTCCACATCGCCCAGGACGAAGACCTCCTCGCCGGTGGCCGCGTGTGCCACCACCACGGCGGTGCGGTTCTCGGCGGGCACCCGGCCGGGTACGAACCGGGTGTAGGCCACTCGCGTCCCGTCGGGCGACAGCGCCACGTCCCCGGGGTGCTCGAGGCCGACGCCCTGCCCGCCGGCGTCGACCACGGCGCCCTCGGCCCCCGCGCGCACGAAGGTGTGCTGTTCCTCGGGGCCGAGATCGCGGTCCCAGGCGCGGGTCGGCCCGGCCTCGTACAGGATCGCGGTGACCTTCGCGTCCTTGCGCGCCGTGCGCAGCTTGCCGTGCGCGTCGGCGTCGGCGGCCCCGGGCAGCAGCCCGGCGGTGTGGGCCAGCGCGCCGGACTCCCGGGCGACAGTGAACGCGGTGATCCCGCCCGGGTGGCGGGCCACGACGGCGGCCTCACCACGCCCGGGCAGCGCCCACAGCGCGGCACCCTCGTGCTTGTCCTCCTCACTGCCGTCCTCGCGTTCCGACAGGAAGTACAGCACCCCGTCCGGGCCGAACGCGGGCCCGGACTCGCCCTTCCCTGACCGGGTCAGGCGCAGCGCCTCGCGCTCCCCGGCCGGATCGATCTCCCACAACCCGGACACGAACCTGGTCCGGTCCTGCGACAGCGTCTGCACGGTGGCGACGAGACGGCCACCGTCGGCGGACAGCGCAAGGGAGTTGACGCGAGGCTGGGCGAGGAACGCGGGCAGGTCGTGGTAGGCGGTCGTGCCACCGGGGATCGCAGACATGCGGACGATTCTTGCTCGCGAAGGAGGCGGTGAACAGCGGATTACGGGCGCCAGCCCGCCATGGGTGCCTGCCGCCCGTCCGGCGAAGCGCAGAGATCCCGCCTCGATCGAAGTGATCGGACGGGATCCCGTCAACCGCCTACGAGCTGACTCGTGAACGACGCCTCCGGTCACAGCAACACGTTCAAACCGCTGCACGCACCCGACGCTCACGGCCGGGGGAGCGGCCGCCCGGACGGGGCCCGCGACGTCGTTCCGCGCGGGGAACTGACGCCGCGTATCGCCGCGCTGCTCGCGGCCCGCCCGTACGTCACGGCCGCCGGCGCCAGCGAGCGGCTCGGCATTCACCCCGGCACCGCGCAGCGCGTGCTGCGCAGTGTGCGCATGCAGGCCGTTGCCGCCGCCCTCCTCGCCGAAGCGCCGGCCACGAGCGCAGACGATATCGCGGTACCTCGGGCTGGGGTATGTCGGCGGGAGGCGGGATGGTCATGTGAGAACTTTCGGCGCTGTTGATCGGGGCGGATAGTCGACAACCGCCGTCACCAAACGGTTGTACCGCGAAGCCGTAGAACGCTGGAGGGGTTACGGGGCGTTGATGCGGACGCGGCGGAGGGGAAGGTGCGTGCGACCGCCGACCGGTTTCTGACGTTGGCTGACTGGTGCCTGTGCACCGAAGGCGGTACTCCTGGCAGGCTCTAGCCATGTCAGAGATCAGTCATGCGGGGGCCGTCAGCGTGGAGTACGGCCACTTTCCCGTCGGAGAGTTGTGGGAGCCGGGATTCGAGCGCAAGGAGAGCAAGCCAGACTTCGGGTCTGACAAGCCGGTCATCGTCGGCCCCGGCCAGATCGTGATCAGAACCAGCATGCAAGAGCACACTGCTCTCGTCGGGCTGGCCCTGAGTCATCGGCAGGGCGAAGCCCCAGGCCCCCCCTGGACATTGCTCGCCGCGGAGCACTACCGGCCTGTGTACACAGGCCGCATGGCCCCGTTCGACACGATGAACGGCCCTGCTAAACCGGCCGAGGCGCCGATCGGCGCCTTCGGCCGGCTGTCTGAGCCGGGTGACGCAAGCCTCGCTCTCGATCCATCCCGTATCTACGACGTGCACGTGTGGGCCCAGGGACGGGCCGACTCGCGCGACCGGTTCGAGGCCGATTCGAAGCAAGACGCGAACAGCAACTGGTACGAGGCGTACGCCGTCGTCTTCGCGCCGTCCGGAAAGCAGACACCACCAGCTCCGGCGCCGCGGGTCAGCCGACGAGAACAGCTCACAGCCCGGCACGGTAAGCCGCCGCTTGGCGTGCGCTGACCGACCCACGCGTAGGGGGAACGGCCGCTGCGACCGTTCCCCCGCCATACCCGAAAGCAGCGATCAGTACACGATGATCCCGTACTCGTTGTTGTGAAGCACTCGGTCGCTGCCGTACCAGGTGCCCAGTTCACGGCCCGCTTGCCCGTTCTCCGCACCCGGCACATAGCGGACGGAGAAGTTCCCGTCCCCCACGCCAGCACCTTCCTTGGTGGAGGCGAACGGGAACTCATCGCACTGGTACGTGTCGTTCGGCCGGCTCAGCCCCCGGCACGCGGCGTCCTTGGCGTTGCGATTCTTCCGGGTCACCTCGGCCGCGGCAGCGTCGTAGTTGGTCCAATTGCGATGCAGAGGCCGCCTACCGCTCCAGATGTCGCCTGGGATCACCTTGCCCGCCTTGGTCGGGTAGGTGGTCTGCGGCTTGTACAGGGCGTCGTAGACGTGCTTCGCGACGCCTGCGGTGTCGGCCTGGGCGCGATCGTACGAGAACGTCGGCACAACCCGGTCGAAGACCACGCCTTGGTCGTAGAAGTTGCTGCCCAAGGACTTCGAGGAGTCGAACCGCAGACCGCTTTGGGGACCGCCGCTCCAGGGGGTAGTAGCACCGCCGCCGGTGACCTTCCAGTTGTGCTGGTAGACACAGGTCGCAATATCGTCCGGGCCTATTCCGGAACCCCGGGCCGACACCAACCCGTAAGCGATGTACTCATCCCGCCAGTCACCCACGGTCGTGGTGAAGGGGTTCGAGGAGATGTCGGCCACCTGGCAGGAACTGGCGGAGGGCCATCCTGCCTGGGCGACATTGAAGCTCATCAGCGCGGAGTCGTTGAACTTGCCGGACGCTACGACCTCGTCGGTGTGGACCTCGATCAACGCATCCCGCATGTTGTCCGAGCCGGTCCCGATCTCGGTTTCCCGGAACCGGACCATCCCCTCGACGGCGCCTTCCCCATTGAGCTTGACGGCGGTGTTGTACCCCCAGCGGCAGAAGCTGAAGTGATTGATGACCTTGCCCACCGTGCTGTGCGCATCAGCCCTAGCCCGGCACTGCTCCTTGGTGAGAGCCTGAGCAGACCGAATCCGCTTACCTGCGGCCTTGTCGCCGGCTTCGGCTACATACGTCGCTCCGCTGTCGCGTGCGATCTTCTGTTCGTCAGCCTCACTCGACGGTTCCGGCACCGGAGGCGTCTCGCTGGTCTGCAACCGCTCCACCGCGACGGCAGAACGCTGCGAGGTCAGAGCCGACCGGTAGTCGGACCCCAACGGAATGTCGACGGGTGCGCTCGACCGAAGCCAGACGGTCTGCCCCTGATTACCGCCCGTGACATCCGCCGCCTGGGCGCTAGTGCCGCTGAGTAACGCCCCGAGACTGACGAAGCCGAGAGCGAGTGCTGATAATCGTCCGGAAGTACGCAAGATGCTTCTCCTCCCACCGTGAACGGGAAGATCACCCCATCAAAGCTGACGACCTCGAACTATGACCGGTGTCACGGTTTGCACAGGAACCCCACAGCTTTGGTCAACTACTCGGTGACTCAAACCAGTTGTCAAATTGTGGGTGGGTCGCGCCGACCGGAGTCGCAGTGCGGAAGCTACGCGCGGCGTAGCCCCCGATCACACCCCTGACACCGGAATGCTGACGGGAGGCAGTCGACGAGAGAGGGCCGACGCTGGCGTGACCCGGCGAACTGAATCAGGCAGGAAGAAGGAGTGCGGATTGTGCAGGGCCCCACTTGACTTGGGGCAGGTCGTGAGCGGCATCATCAGCCGTGCCAACGCGCTCAAGACGGCCGGTGGAGGCATGGGACAGGTGATCTCCTACCGGCACCCGTACCCGCAGGAACTCATTGTCACCGACTCCAGCTCCGCGCCCGAGGGCACGACCGTGGCGATCGCCGCGCAGTCCCAGGCGCGGCTTCCGCAGGGTGAGCTCGTCGCGTCGGGCGGCTGGTGCGCCCCGTCGGAGACGCTGTACGACATCACCGGCGTGGCCTGCCCGGACATGCTGTGGGACGCCCCCGAGCTCCAGCTGTCGCGTGGCGGCCTGCGCTACTACAAGCCGCTGTCCCTGGACGTCGGCGCGATGACGTGGGTCCACACCGAGGCCGACGACATCTCCGGTGCGACGAAGCCCTGCTACCGGGTGCCGTGCCCGGACCCGGTGGAGGTCCGCTGCGACGCCGTCGGTGTGTGTCTCCAGGCCAGCATCCTGACCCAGCGCCATTTCCCGGAGCTGGTGGCCTGGTACCTGCGGAACGCGATGGTCGCGCACGAGATCCGCGTGAAGCCGGTCCTGTTCCAGCAGGCCCTGAACACGGCGACGCCGATCACGCTCGCGCCGTCGTTCGGCGCCCTGTCCGCGATCTACAACGCGGTCGCGCTCCAGGCTGCCGACGTCATCGAGCGGCACAGCCTCTGCGAGACCACGGCCCTCGAGGTCGTGTTCCCGTGGTGGTCGAGGAACCTGTTCCTCGGCGACCTGGCGCGCTATTACCTTGTGCCAGAACCCAGGCAGGCCCAGTGCCGTGTCCGACCGGAAGCTGGACGGCCACCTCGTACCCTGAGGCCACCCTGATCGAGCCGAGGCTGACCCGCCGTGCGACCAGGGTGCCGCGCACGACGGCATGAGAAGGGGCCCGCACTCGGGTGAGCGCGGACCCTGGTGTCGCGGTCACGGCGGCTCGACCAGGAACCGGACGCCGTCCACTACGAACTCGCCGTAGTGGAGGGCCGATCCGATGCTCTCCAGTCTCTCGTACTGGTCCTCGGACAACGACGCACCAGGCGTGTACTCGGCAGCCCTCAGCAGCACCCGCAAGGCCAGGTCCGGCGTGCAGCGGTGAGCGCAGCCGACGAGCGCCTGGCGCACCTTGGCGGTGAGGAACCCCATCCGCTCGATCTCGGCGACGACCGCGTTCCGGTGGATCAGGCCGTCGTCCGTGTCGGCTCCGGTGAGCGGGCGTACCTCCGCTTTCGCGGACAACCAGGCGTCACAGACGCCGACGACCGTCCGCGTCCACTCGGCTCCCGTGGTGCGCCGGAAGCTCGGGCCATACTGCGATCCGGCCGTCCACAGCACCTCCTGTGTCTCCGACGGAAGGCCGCCGAGGAGCGTCAGTGCATCGCGACGCACGGCTAAGGCATACTCGTCGGCCCCTTGCGGCAGGTGCCGCGCGACGAGCTCAGCAGCGGTCTTCGCCTCATAGATCCAGTCCTGGTGGAAAAAACTCATCACCCATGAGGCTCCGAAGTCGAACTCGGTGAAGCGTTGCACCGCAGGTCATCTCCTTCCTTCGGGTAGCAGGTTTGCACGTAGTAGCCCAGGGGCGCCTCGCCTGGCCCCCCCGAGGCGCTCTCACCAGCTTGATGAAGCAGCCGTTCCCGTGGCCCTGGGGGCGGGCCGGGCTGCGGCTGAGTGAGTGGGCCAGCGTCCTGCGCCTCGACGTGCTCGACAGGCAGATCCAGACCATCCGCTCGGTCATCAACCCCGACAAGCTGGGCCACCTGGGCCCGGTCGCCCACGCCTGGGCCATCGACCACGAGGTGAAACAGGCCCGTCGGCAGATGAACTGACCTCGACGTTGATGAAGTGGCTTTGTACTTCGGTGGCATGTCGGCGCGCCACCTGGCGCATGCGGGCCACATCACTACGCACGCCGACGACGCGATCGGACGTCTTGCTCGGATGTTTTGGACCGACCCCGAACCGCACAACTCCTTCGGCTTCTGACCAAACTCCATCGGCCGACCTTTGGCACGTCACTCGAACACCGCATGATCCTCGACGGCGTCGGGAGCTAACAATGGGACACAACGGCGCGGTGACATCAATTCACATCGACATTGATCATGCGCGTGCCCCTCGAGTGACTCCCGAACTCACCTCGAAATGGAATCCACAGAAACTGACACAGCCAATGAAGACTGGGTTGTGATTGTGACAGGTTGTTTTGGCTCCACTTCGACACTGGAAGTGGCTCTACTTGGGGTGTGACGGGGCGCGTGTGAGGGGCTTCAACCTGGCTCTGGCAAGTTGTTTGGGCTCCACGCCGATTGGGTGGGTTCTCTGGCCGTGGAGGGGGGCCGGGACGGTAGCGTGAAACGCATCGGATCCGGACCGGACGGAGGGCCCCGACAGGCTCGACGGACCGCAGGAACTCGACCCGTGTTCGATCCGGGACGGTCGGATTCTCCGATCCGCGGTGGACGACGAGGACGGGCATTGGTTCGGCCGTCGGAGAACGGACGGACCCAACTTGGCCACGGCCGGCGCCCCCCTTGGGGCGCGGGCCTCGGTCCGGGGCTTGAACCGTCAGGTCAGCCGGCGGGTCTGCCGAACAGGGGCCAGTAGTCGTGGGGCAGTTCATGCAGGAGTTGCGCGGTTAACTCCTGGGGTTGCGTGTCGGCGAGGCAGGTCAGTACGACCTCGGCGTCCCAGCGGGCGGTGATGAGGTCCGTTTCGTTCAACTCGGCCATCCGGCGGCAGAACGCCTCCGCGCTGAACTGCTCGGCTTCCGTATCCGTGCGGCTTTCCAGGGCCTCGGTCAGGAAGGCGGGCAGTTCGCGGGCCAGGACCTGGGCCGTGGGCGGGCTGATCCGGTCGGCCAGCACCTCCAGGGCAGAGGCGAGGATCTGCTCGGCGTGGGCGGTGTCGCCATAGCCGCTGCGGTGGCGGACTTGGGCTAGGAATGCGTCATAGCTGGTCATGCCTGCGTGGCCCTGCGTCGTGCTTGCTTCTCCTGGGTCTGGGCTAGGCGGAAGCTGTCGGTGCCGGTCTCGATGATGTGGGCGTTGAACGTGACCCGGTCCACGATCGCCGAGCAGAGCCGCGGATCGGTGAAGGTCTGCTTCCACTCCGACAACGGAGCGTTCGACGCGATGGCGATCGCCCGTCGTTCCCCGCGTTCGGCGAACACCTGGAACAGCAGCTTCGCGCCGGTCTTGTCCAGGTCGAGGTAGCCGAACTCGTCCAGGCAGAGCAGGTCGACGCGCCCGTAGCGGGCCAGCGTCCGGTTCAGCTTCTTCTCGTCCGCGGCCTCGGCGAGCTCGTTCACCAGGTTCGCCGTGGTCGTGTAGCGGACCCGTAGACCCGCCTCGGCGATCGCGGTGCCGATCCCGATCAGCAGGTGCCACTTGCCGGTGCCGGAGTCCCCGATCAGGTAGAGCGGCAGGCCGGCCTTCACCCAGGCCGGGTCGGCGAGGGTGTTGACCTGCTCCGGGACGATGTTCGGATTCTTGTCGAACTCGAAGTCCTCCAGCCGCTTGGGGCGGGGGAGAGGGCGGACGACATGGTCCAGCCGACGACGTCGACGAGCGGCAGCGCACCGAAGGGCACGCCGGTGTCCGGACGGGACTGGCTGATGCCGGCCCTGGCCACCGTCGGGTTCGCGGTGAACTTCTGGGCGTGAGCGCTGCTCAGCCGGCTCGGTCCCGGTCCAAGGACAGCCTTGACCTGTCGTCCTTCCAGCAGCCGCTGCTTCCACCAGTCGCTGCTGGTGGCGGCGCCCGTCGTGGTCGGCTCTCCGGGCCGCAACCCGGTCGGCGCGCTGACCGACCGGTTCGGGGGCAGGGTCATGTTCCCGATCGTGTCGGCCGTCACCGTCGTGCCGGTCCTCCACCTCGGCCCGGCCGGTCACTCCTCGCTCACCGCCCTGCTGGTCGGCGGGTTCTTCCTCGGCGTCGGCGGCAATGCCTTCGCCGTCGGCGTGCCCCTGGTCAACGCATGGTTTCCGCCCGAGCGGCGCGGCCTCGCGATCGGCGTCTTCGGCGCAGGCGTGGCGGCACCGCGATCAGCGCCCTGACCACGGTCAGGTTCGTCGACGCGAAGAGCATGTCGACCCCGTTCCCGATCACCGCCACGGTCCTTGGCGCGATGGGTCCGCGGTCGATCACTTCTGCCGATGGTCGCCCCTGTCCGGCTGCTCCAGGTGGGAGGCGAGGACCGCTGCCTGGACCCGGCGTTGCACGCCCAGCTTGGCAAGGAGACGGGAGATGTGGTTCTTGACGGTCTTCTCCGACAGGTAGAGCTTGTTGCCGATCTCGCGGTTGGTCAGCCCGTCGCCGATCAGGGCCAGGATGTCCCTCTCGCGCGGTGACAGGCTCGCCAGTTCGGAGGGCACGGCAGGGCTGTCGGCGGGATCCGCCCGCAGCGAGCGCATCAGGCGGGCGGTGGTCGCCGGGTCCAGCATCGACTGGCCCGAGGCCACCGTGCGGACCGCCGAGACCAGGTCGGATCCCTTGATCTGCTTGAGGACGTAGCCGGAGGCGCCGGCCATGATCGCGTCGAGCAGGGCCTCCTCGTCGTCGAACGAGGTCAGCATCAGACAGGCCAGCTCCGGCATCTGGCTGCGCAGCTCCCGGCAGACCGAGATGCCGTCGCCGTCCGGGAGGCGCACGTCGAGGACGGCGACGTCGGGGCGCAGAGCGGGCCCGCGCGCCAGCGCGTGTTCTACGGTGCCGGCGTCGCCGATCACCGAGATGTCGGGCTCGGCGTCGAGCAGGTCGGCCAGGCCGCGGCGGACGACTTCATGGTCGTCCAGCAGGAACACCCGGATCGGGTTCTGCTCGGTGAAAATGCGTGGCTCTGGCATGGCGACCCCTCGTTCCCCGGTCGAGGACAGACTGCGGGCTGTCCCTCACGCCGATCATCACGTGCCCGAACCGAATCCACCAGGGCCGACCGGCCCCACTCGCCTCGAGGGGTGCGGCCAGGTCCTGGTGGGTGCGCAGGAAGACCTTGAGCGGGTCGGCGCGGCTGACGACGCCTTCGAGAATGCCCAGGGCATCGACCACGGGGAGCCGCTTGACCTCGGCCCGGACCATGATCCGGGCGGCGGGTCAGATGAGGCTGCCGGCGCCGTACGGGGCGTACAGGTCCAGGAGACGGGTCCTGGCCGAGCGGAGACGGTGGGCGAGTACGTCGCCCACCCATCGGGCGACGTCGTTGCCGAGGGCCGGGTCGTCCCGGCACATCGACCCGACCGCCGTGGCGTCGAACTCGTAGGCCCGCACCGGAGTGGTCGCCTCGGCCCCCAGGTGCCAGACGTGCGGGGTGAAGAGCCAGGACCAGCCGACCAGTTCGTTGTGCCCGAGGCTCTCGATGACGGCGGCCCGACGGCCGGGCACGCGCATGTCGAGCTCGATCGTGCCGGTGCGGATGATCCAGAAGCGGTCGGCACGTGTGCCTTCCTCGAAGAGGCGTGTTCCCTGGGGGATGGACACCTCCCGGGCGACGCGCATGAGCCGCAGGCGGTGATCGGCGGACAGCGAGCGCAGCATGCTGGGTGTGCGGGAAGTGTTCACGGCGCAGCCTCCACGGCGGGATGCAAGGACTTCCAGGACCAGCGTGTGTCGAGTCCGCCGACCAGGCCATGGGCCACCCGGTCCACCGATCGGGCCGTTCGGTACCGGAGCGGTCGTCCTCGGTCCGGAGCTCAGGAGCGTGCGTGAGCCCCGGCCCTGATCGTCCTGGCCGTTGCGCCCGCCGGCGACACCCTGGGCGCGGGCCGGCTCTGGGCCGGGCTGCCCTTCGTCCGCGACCACAGCCGGCTGCGCCGACCACCGCGGCGCCGTCGGCCCCGCCCGTGGCCCGCCGCGCGCTCCGCGCCATGGGGACCGTCGGACCCGATCCGGGACCAGTGGCCCCTGCCGGCGAAGCCCCGCACAGACGAGCCTGGAATCGGATCCCCCACCCGAGGAGGTGAAGATCATGCTCCGCACCGTCACCGTGGGTCTCGACGGCTCGTCCGAGAGCAGGGCCGCGGCAGAATGAGCGGCACGCGAAGCCGAGCTGCGTGACCTGCCCCTGAAGATCGTCCACGTCTGGGAGCCGGTACCTGAGCCCATGGGCCGAACCCCCCTTCTGGGCGCCGAGACCCATCAGCACCGGACCGAGCGGATATACCCGGACGTCGAGGTCGTCGAGGAGTCCCGTTACGGCAGCCCGGCCGTCCACGTCGTGGACGCCTCCCGTGAGGCCTCCCTCGTCGTGGGCCGACGCGTCCGCCGCAGCCCGCTCGGCGCGCACATCGGCCATGTCACGCACGCCGCCCTGCACCACTCCACCGCTCCCGTCGCCGTCGTCGCCCACGACTGACCCGACCCGACATTCCCGAGGAGAAGAGACCCATGAAGGCAGCGGTCGTACGAGCGTTCGGCGAGCCCCTCGTCATCGAGGAGCGACCCGACCCCGACCCCGGCCCCGGCCAGGTACGCGTCCGGGTGGAGGCGTCCGGGCTGTGCCACACCGACATCCATGCGGCGCACGGCGACTGGCCGGTCAAGCCGACCCTGCCGTTCGTCCCCGGGCACGAGGGCGTCGGCCTCGTCGAGAAGCTCGGTGAGGGCGTCACTCACCTGGCCGTCGGGCAGCGGGTCGCCGTACCGTGGCTCGGCAGGGCGTGCGGGCGGTGCGAGCACTGCCTGTCCGGCTGGGAGACGCTGTGCGAGCAGCAGATCAACACCGGCTACGGCTGCGACGGCGGCTACGCCGAGAAGATGCTCGCCTGGGCCGACTTCGCCCAGCCGGTGCCCGACGGGATCACCGCCCTGGAGGCCGCTCCGCTCACCTGCGCGGGTGTCACGACGTACAAGGCGCTGAAGGTCGCCGAGGTCAAGCCCGCCCAGCTCGTCGCGATCTCCGGCGTCGGCGGTCTCGGGCATCTCGCCGTGCAGTACGCGAAGATCGCCGGCGCGACGGTCGCCGCGACAGACGTCACCGACGACAAGCTCGAACTCGCCCGGGAACTCGGTGCGGACATCGTCGTCGACGCCCGCGAGCAGGACGTGGGCGAGGTCCTCAAGCAGCACGGCGGCGCCCACGCGGCCATCGCGCTCGCGGTGAACGACGCCGCGTTCGAGGCCGCGGGCTCCGGGCTGCGACGCGGCGGCAAACTGGTCATGGTGGCCCTGCCGGCGCACGGCACGGTCCGCGTGCCCGTCTTCGAGACCGTCCTGAACGGGACGAGTGTGATCGGTTCGATCGTCGGCACGCGGCAGGACCTCGCCGAGGTCTTCCAGCTGCACGCGGCCGGCCGCACCAAAGTCGTCTACGAGTCCCGCCCGCTCGCCTCCGTCAACGACTCCATCGACGAGGTGCTGCGCGGTGACGTCAAGGCCCGCATCGTCTTCGATCTCGGCACCGGACGGTGACGACCATGGACCTCCCGATCGTCGTCGGCGTGGACGGCTCCGAGCCGAGCCTGCACGCGGTCGACTGGGCGGCCGACGAGGCCGCGTGGCGCGGGGCGCCTCTGAGGCTCGTACACGCCTCCCTCTGGGAGAGGTACGAGGGCGCCGCCCTCGCGCAGGACCTGGAAAAGCCGTCCGAGCAGGTCACCGCAGAGGACATCGTGCGGACCGCCGCGCAGCGGGCCCGCCTGCGTCAGACCGGCATCAAGATCTCCACCGACGTGACTCCCGAGGAACCCGAGTACGCCCTCGTCCGCGAAGGACGCAACGCCGCCGCAGCGGTGCTCGGCACCCGCGGTCGCAGCGGCCTCGTCGAGATGCTGCTCGGGTCGGTCAGCCTGACCGTCGCCGCACGCGCGGACTGCCCCGTGATCGTGGTGCGCGGCAGCGACGACGACAAGACCGGCGCCGGGACACACGGCCGCGTCGTCGTGGGCGTCGGCGACACAGGCCCGGACTCCGCCGCGCTGCGCTTCGCGATCCAGGAGGCGAGGCTCCGCGGCGCGACGCTGGACGCCGTACGGGCCTGGCGGTGCCCGGCGCACGAGACCACCGATCACCCTACGCTCGCCGGCGAACCCGCACGGCTGCACGAACAGCAGGCCGCCGGCATCCTGGAGAAGGCGCTGGAGGACACCCCGGCAGAGGTGGAACTGAGCCGGCGCACGGTCGAGGGCCCGGCCCGCAGGGTGCTCCTGGCCGCCTCACGCGAGGCCGACCTCCTGGTCGTCGGCGCGCGCCGCAACCCGAGGCAGCTCGGACTCCAGCTGGGGCGTGTCGCCCACGCCGTACTTCACCATTGCGCCTGCGCCGTCGCGGTCGTACCCGAGCGGGTGTGACGGGCCGCCCTGCTGCCCGCAAAGTCCGATGACCTGAGCCCACGACTTTTGGAGTCTCACCCATGTCCAAGGTCGAACACCAGAACGCCACCGAACTTTCCGACGACGAGCTGCACACCCTGTACGCGCACTGGCGCGCCGCCAACTACCTCGCGGCGGGCCAGATCTACCTGATGTCCAACCCGCTGCTCACCGAGGCGCTGCGGCCCGAGCACATCAAGCCCCGACTGCTCGGCCACTGGGGCACCTCGCCCGGCCTCAACCTCGTGTACACCCACCTCAACCGCGTCATCAAGGCACGCGGGCTCGACGTGCTGTGCGTGTGGGGACCGGGCCACGGAGGGCCGTCGATCCTGGCGAACTCCTGGCTGGAGGGAAGCTACAGCGAGACCTACCCGGACGTGCCGCGGGACGGGGCGGGCATGGCCAGGCTGTTCCGGCAGTTCTCCTTCCCCGGGGGCGTGCCCAGCCACGTCGCCCCGGAGACGCCCGGCTCGATCCATGAGGGAGGCGAACTCGGCTACTCCCTTTCCCACGCGTACGGCGCCGCCTTCGACAACCCGAACCTGCTGGTCGCCTGTGTGATCGGAGACGGTGAGGCGGAGACCGGGCCGCTGGCCGCCTCCTGGCACTCCGACAAGTTCCTCGACCCCGCGCACGACGGCGCCGTCCTGCCGATCCTGCACCTCAACGGCTACAAGATCGCCAACCCGACGGTGCTCGCCCGGCTCCCCGAGGCCGAACTCGACGCGCTGCTGCGCGGATACGGCCACGACCCGATCCACGTGACCGGCGACGACCCCGCCACGGTGCACCGGGCCATGGCGGCGGCACTGGACGACGCGCTCGATCGCATCGGCGTGATGCAGCGGAGCGCCCGCGAGGACGGCGTCACCGAGCGCGTGCACTGGCCGATGATCGTCCTGCGCACACCCAAAGGCTGGACCGGCCCCGCCGAGGTCGACGGCGTGCCCGTCGAGGGAACCTGGCGCGCCCATCAGGTCCCGCTGGCCGGCGTACGCGAAAACCCCCAGCACCTGGAGCAGTTGGAGGCGTGGCTGCGCTCGTACCGGCCGGAGGAGCTCTTCGGCCCGGACGGCAGGCCCGCCGCCGACGTCCTGGCTCCGGTCCCCGAGGGCGCGCGCAGGCTCGGCGCCACCCCGTACGCCAACGGCGGACTGCTCGTCCGCGACCTGCCCCTCGCGTCCCTCGACGACTTCGCCGTACCCGTCGACAAGCCGGGCACGACCCTGCATGAGCCCACCCGCATCCTCGGCGACCTCCTCGCCCGGGTGATGAAGGACACCGCAAGCCGCCGCGACTTCCGGGTGGTCGGGCCCGACGAGACCGCCTCCAACCGGCTCCAGGCGGTCTTCGACGTCAGCGGAAAGGCCTGGCAGGCCCAGCACCTTCCGGTGGACGAGCACCTCGAGCATCACGGCCGAGTGATGGAGATCCTGTCCGAACACACCTGCCAGGGCTGGCTGGAGGGCTATCTGCTGACCGGCCGGCACGGACTGTTCTCCTGCTACGAGGCGTTCGTGCACATCGTCGACTCGATGGTCAACCAGCACATCAAGTGGCTCAAGACGTCACGGGAGCTGCCGTGGCGCGCGCCCGTCGCCTCCCTCAACTACCTGCTCACCTCGCACGTGTGGCGCCAGGACCACAACGGTTTCTCCCACCAGGACCCCGGCTTCGTCGACCACGTCCTCAACAAGAGCCCCGAGGTCGTCCGCGTCTACCTCCCGCCGGACGCCAACACCGCGCTGTCCGTGGCCGACCACGTCCTGCGCAGCCGCGACTACGTCAACGTGATCGTGGCCGGCAAGCAGCCCTGCTTCGACTGGCTCTCGATGGACCAGGCCCGCGCACACTGCGCCCGCGGCGCGGGGATCTGGGAGTGGGCCGGCACCGAGAACGGCGGCGAACCGGACGTCGTCCTGGCCTGCGCCGGCGACGTGCCCACCCAGGAGATCCTGGCCGCCGCCCAGTTGCTCCGCCGCCACCTCCCGGAGCTCGCCGTCCGCGTCGTCAACGTGGTCGACATGACCCGGCTCATGCCGCGTGAGGAACACCCGCACGGCATGAGCGACTTCGAGTACGACGGCCTGTTCACCACCGACAAGCCGGTGATCTTCGCCTACCACGGCTACCCCTGGCTGATCCACCGCCTCGCCTACCGCCGCACCGGCCACCCCAACCTGCATGTGCGCGGCTACAAGGAGTCCGGCACCACGACCACGCCCTTCGACATGGTCGTCCGCAACGACCTCGACCGCTACCGGCTCGTCATGGACGTCATCGACCGCGTCCCAGGCCTCGCGGTCCGCGCCGCCGGGGCACGCCAGCGGATGGCCGACGCCCGCACCCGCCACCAGGCCTGGATCCGCGAGCACGGCACCGACCTCCCCGAGGTCGCCGAATGGACCTGGGATGCCTGAACACCTCACTCCCAGAAGGAGTTCACCGTCATGACCGTACGCGTCGGCATCAACGGCATCAACGGCATCAACGGCACCGACGGCACCGACGGCTTCCGCCGCAACGGCCGCACCTGTCTGCGCGCCGATCTCGACCGTGCCGAAGAGGGCACCCAGGCCGTCGAGGCCGTCGCCGTCACGTGCTCGACGCGAGGGTGCGGCTGCTGCCGCGCCGCCCCCCAGACCCGTATCTGCGCCGACTGCGCTGAGGAGGGAACGGCCATGAGGCACGACACGGTCGGCTCCGTGATGACCGCGGACGTCGTCCGCGCCGAGTACGGCGCGCAAGAGCGAGAAGGGGATCGCCCTGTCCATGACGCGGCGCATCGACGGCGTGGCGGACGTGCTCGACCAGCTCGCCTACCGGGTCGACGACGCCCGCATCCGTGTCGAGGAACAGACCATGCACGGCGTGGCCGACGACTGGCCGCGCCGGCTGTGAGCCCAGAGTAAGAGGAGGCGAACCGCCATGACCGACAGCGTGTTGGTCACCTACGGAACGACGAACGGATCCACGGCCCGGATCGCCGAAGCCGTCGCCGAGGTTCTGCGCAAGGACGGCCTGACCGTCGACCTGCTCCCGGCCCGGTCCGTGGCGCGCGTGACGTCGTACGACGCCGTGGTGGTCGGCGGGGGGCTCTACGCGGGACGCTGGCACAAGGACGCGCGGCGGTTCGTCCGCCGGCACCGCGCCGGACTCGCGGAGCGGCCGGTGTGGTTCTTCAGCAGCGGACCGCTCGACGCCTCCGCCTCCGAGCGGGACATTCCGCCTGTGCGCGGCGTGCGGCGGGCCATGACCCGGCTGGACGCCCGGGACCACGCCACCTTCGGGGGATGCCTGGAAGAGGGCGCCAAAGGGCGGGTGGCCGGGATGATCCTGCGCTCCGGCAAGGGCGGCGACTTCCGGGACTTCGGCGCGATCGAGACATGGGCCGAAGGCGTCGCCGAAGCCCTGACGCACCCCTAGGGCGAGAAGGAGGAGGAGCGAACCCGAGCACCGCGGCCGGCTCCGGCGCCGTTTGCGGACTCGGCGCCGCTGAGCAGAGCGAAGGCGTATTGCAGCGAGGCCTGCTTCGGCACGCTCAGGACGGCCCGCGCACCGCCATACCGTGGTGGGCGGGAGCCGTCACCGCGCGAAACTCCTGCCCGACCTGCGTCCCGGCCTTGTCCAAGCTATCGAATAACGATAGATTCTCATCGCGTTTCGATGGAAGGACGGGTCATGGGAAAGCTGGCAGTGCGTGCGCTGCGCGCCGTGCTCGCGGTGGTGCTCGCCGGCACCGTGTTCGTACAGGCAGGGATGGTGTGGGTACTGGTCGGCGGGAACGACCCGGAGGACGGGTCGATCCCGCTGACTCCGCTGCGCGTGATCACGATCCTGGGCATGGCGGCGGCCCAGGTCGCCCTGGTCAGCGTGTGGCGGCTGGTGACGATGGTGCGCCGCGGAACCGTGTTCTCCCACGCCGCCTTCCGGTACGTGGACGCCGTGATCGGCGCGGTCGTGGCGGCTGCCCTGTTGTGGTTCGCGGTGACGGTCGTCAATGCGCCGGGCCAGCGGGACGACCCGGGCGTCACCGTCATCATGGGCGGGGTCGGTGTGGCCATCCTCGGGGTCGCGCTCATCGTGCTCGTGCTGCGGATGCTGCTCGCCCAGGCCGTCGCGCGCGACGGCGAAGCGGCGCAGCTGCAGGCCGAGCTGGACGAGGTGATCTGATGCCGATCGTCGTCGACATCGACGTGATGCTGGCCAGGCGGAAGATGTCCGTGGGCGATCTCGCGGACCGCGTGGGGATCACGCCCGCCAACCTCGCGGTACTCAAGAACGGCCGCGCCAAGGCGGTGCGCTTCGCGACGCTCGCCGCGCTCTGCGAGGCGCTCACGTGCCAGCCGGGAGACCTGCTGCGCTGGGAGGCCGAGGACGCCGCGAGCGGATGACGGCCACCGGGCGGTCGCCCGCGCATGCAGACGCGATGGCTCGAGGCGGAGCCGGCCGCGCAGGACGCACCGGCGGCGAGGAGCGGTCCGCATGCCTTCGCGGCCCAGCCGCTCCGGGCCGCCGCGCCCTCGATGCGCCGCGGCCGGCCGTGGCGCTTTCGGCCGGCCCCCGACACGGCGACGTTGCAGGTGCACGCCGCCCCCCGAGCGCCGGCCGGGTTCGGGGAAGGGTCGTACGGTCCCTTCCGGGCGGGGCCGACAGGACCTGCGTGCTCCTCTGCCGTCCACGCCCCGCAAGGACCTGTCCGGCCCGTGGGCGGGGCCGGACGGCCCAAGCGGATCAGGTGAATGCAGGACAAGCTGGATGCCTGGGGAACCTCCGGACCCGAACGAAGAACGGTGATGATCATCATGAAGGGCTTCGTCCTCCGAGGTCCCGGCCGGTCCGCCTGGGAGGACGTCCCGGGTCTGGATCGAGAACGTCGCCGTCACCACGGGCCTGGTCGACACCCACTCCACGCCCACCCTGCCGCGGACGGCGGCAGCCGGCCGCCTGCCCACCACGCAGCTGGTCACCCACGCCTTCCCGCTGGACGGCATGGAGGAGGCGTACGACGTCTTCTCCCGGGCCGCCGACACCGGCGCCCTCAAGGTGGTGCTCGGCGAACAGCCGCATGACGAGGTCGCCGTCCCGGCGGCCTGACGAGAGGACCTGACGGGTCATGGACGCAAAGACGCAGGGCAACGTGACGGAGGGCCCGCCCTCGGGCGACCTGGGCCGCCGAATCGCGGCACGCCGCACCCAACTTGGGCTCACCCGGGAGGAGACGGCCGCCCGCGCGGGCATGGCCGCCACCTATCTGGCGCACTTGGAGGAGCATCCCGCCGCAGCGCCGGGCCCGGGCGCACTGGGCACGCTGGCGGCGGTCCTGCAGACCACGGTCTCCGCGCTCACCGGAGGCGACGCCGACCTCCCGCCCGGACCCGGACTGGCCGGGCATACCCCCGAGTTCACCGAACTGAGCAGGACCGAGTGCGGCGACCTGCTCTCGACACACGGTGTCGGGAGGCTCGCGGTGTCCACGGCGCACGGGCCGGTGATCGTCCCCGTCAACTACAGCGTCGTCGACGGCACGATCGTCTTCAGGACCGCCCGAGGCGCGACGCCGGCGACCGACGGCCCGGTCGCCTTCGAGGTCGACCGGATCGACGACGCGTTCAGCCAGGGCTGGAGCGTGCTCGTGCGCGGACGCGCGCGCCTGGTGACGGAACTCGACGAGGCGCATCGGCTCGCCCGGCGGGCCCACAGCACGCCGTGGGCCGGCGGCCGGCGGGACCTGTGGGTGCGTATCGAACCGTACGCCGTCACGGGGCGCCGGATCGCGGTCTGAACGGGTCGTTCTCCGGTCGGCCGGGGCCCCATGGTCCCTGGCTGCGAGTTCCTCGCCGTTCGAGGATGGACCGATGCCGAACCGCATTGTCAGGTGAGAGACGAGAAGGCCGATGTATGCCAACGACGGATTTCGCGAACTCGGCCGGCCGGAGTGCCTGCGCCTGCTGACCCAGGTGCCGGTGGGGCGCATCGTGTACACGCGGAAGGCGCTGCCCGCCGTCCTGCCGGTCAACTTCTGCCTCGGCCACGACGGCGCGGTGCTGCTGCGCACGTCGGCCTTCTCGCAACTGGTGCGCGCGATCGACGGCGCGGTGGTCGCGTTCGAGACCGACCAGGTCGACGCCGCCGCCCACTCCGGCTGGAGTGTGGTCGTGACCGGCGAGGCCGCCTTGGTGACCGACCCCGCGGAGCACGCACGGCTTCTGCTGGCGGGCCCGCGTTCCTGGGCCCCGGCGCCACAAGAGGTCTTCGTGCGCATCGACCCGGAGCTGGTCACCGGGCGCGAACTCGTCGCCGGTCGCACCCTGTACGGCGTGCAGCTCCCGTCCTGAAGTCCGAACGGCCTTCGCGGAAAGGGCCGTTCGGCCTGTCCGGGTCCCTCTCGGCTTCTGTCCGAGGCATCGACACAGGACAGGCATGGGCAGCGGAGGTTCGGCGCTCCGACGGGCGACGCCTCCACCGGACGATCGCTCACAGAAGGGGACGCACGGCGACGGTCCTTCATCGCGCAGTCGTAGGAGTGGACGGCTCCGAGGCCGAGCGACGCGGGGCGAGGAGTTCGTCTCCTGCACTCGTGGAGCCATCGGCACGTGACCTCCGAACTTCCCTCCCTCGTGCGGGCGCGCAGTGCGGCCGGGAACGGCTGTACGGGATTCCCCTCCGGGTCGTCCCCTCCGGGTCGTCCACGTGGGGGAGCAGCGCCGCACGCCTACGTGCCGTTCGCCGGAGAGAGGGGGTTCCTCCGCCGGGAGCGGACCGGTCCGAGGAGGTGCTGCCGGTCCCCGCCAGGGGGTCGATCGGCCCAGGTGGGGAACCCGGGCAACCCGCCCCGCCCCGATCCGCTACCGCGGCATGCGGCCGAGCACTACCGTGGCACATGATCGGACCGGCGGGTGTCCGTGCGACCTGGAGGAGCACCGGTGGGAAGCCCCGAGGAGGCCCGGGTACGGCTGCCACAGCTGCGGCTGGACGAGCTGCTGGAGGAGCTGCAGGCCCGGCTGGACGCGGCCCGCGGCACCCGGGACCGGGTGCACAGCCTGCTCGAAGCGGTGCTCTCGGTCGGCCGGGAACTGGATCTGGAGCAGGCGCTGCGCAGCATCGTGGAGGCCGCGGCGGTGCTGGTCGACGCGGAGTACGCGGCGCTCGGCGTGATCGGTCCGGACGGGAGGCGCCTGTCCGCCTTCCACACCGTCGGGGTGAGCGAGGAGCAGATCGCCGAGATCGGCCCGTACCCGGAAGGCCACGGCATCCTGGGCGAGCTGATCCGGCACCCGGAGCCGCTCCGCCTGACGAAGATCTCCGAGCATGCGGCGTCGTACGGCTTCCCGGCCCATCACCCGCCGATGAACACTTTCCTCGGCGTCCCGATCCGGGTGCGGGACCAGGTCTTCGGCAACCTGTACCTGACCGAGAAACGGGGCGGCGCCCAGTTCGACGAGGACGACATCTCGGTCACCCTCACCCTGGCCGTGGCGGCCGGGGTCGCGATCGACAACGCGCGGCTGTATGCCGAGTCCCGGCAGCGGGAGCGCTGGCTTCAGGCGAACGCGGAGATCACCCACCGCCTGATGTCCGGCGGCGCGCGCAGCGAGGTCCTCGGCCTGATCGCCGAGCGGGCAGGCGAGATCACCGGATCGGCGCTGGCGGCGGTCGCGCTGCCCATGCAGGACACCAAATCGCTCGCCGTGGAGATCGCCGTCGGAATGGACGCCGAGGCGCACCACGGGCTCGTCCTCTCCATGGACCGGAGCCTGATGGGCCTGGCCTTCTCCGCCGCGGCTCCGGTCACCAGCGAGGATGTCGGCCACGACGAACGGATCTCCCTGGAGCCGCCGCGCTTCGGCGGTCTCGGCCCCGCCGTGGCCGTGCCCATCGGCACCGGCGAGCTGGGTCCGCGAGGCGTGGTGCTGCTGGCGCGCGAAGTCGGCGGGCCGTCGTTCGCGGCGACGGAGACCGAGACCCTGCAAGCCTTCGCCGCGCAGGCCGCCGTCGCCATGGAACTCGCGGAGCGCCGCCAGGACGCCGAGCAGATCGCCGTGCTCGAGGACCGTGACAGGATCGCCCGCGACCTGCACGACCTGGCGATCCAGCGACTGTTCGCCACCGGGATGACCTTGCAGAGCGCGGGCCGCTTCATCGAGCACGCGGAAGCCTCCGAGCGCGTTGCGCGCGCGGTGGACGACCTCGACGAGACCATCAAGATCATCAGGTCGACGATCTTCGGCCTGCGCACCCGTGACGGCACGGGCGAGGCGGGTCTGCGGGCCCGGGCCGTACGAGTGGTCGGAGAGGCGGCGCCGGTGCTGGGCTTCGCGCCGAGTGTGAGGATGGAAGGCCTGCTGGACACCGACGTGCCCAGGGAGATCGCCGACCACGTGGTGGCGGTGCTCTCCGAGGCCCTGACCAACATCGCCCGGCACGCCCGGGCCGACCGCACCGAGGTGGTCCTGGCCACGGACGGCCGGGAGGTACGCCTGTCGGTCACCGACAACGGCGTGGGCATCCCGGCCGACGGTCGCCGCAGCGGGCTGCGCAACATGGCGGAACGGGCCGGGCAAGTGGGCGGCCGGCTGGAGTTGACGGAACCCGAGGGCGGCGGCACCACGCTGGTGTGGCGAGTGCCGGCGCGCAGGCGGTAGGACTCGGGCGCACGCGGGTACCCGTCGGCCGGATACCGGTCGTCACACGGTGAGCAGAGCCCCATCGGCCCGCGATCAGGGCCGCCCGGGCACGCAGCCGAGGCCGGAGACAGTACGCGGGACGGCATCCGAGCGCCTGGAGAACGCCATGCCCGGCACGCTCTGCCTCGTGAGCGACGTGATGACCCGGAGTGCGGCCGCCCTCCGCGCGGGCACGGCCTTCCAGGACATCGCGAAGACCATGCGCCGCTGGAAGGTCAGCGCCCTCCCCGTACCGGACGGCGGCCTCCGTGTCACCGGCGCGGCGTCCGAGGCCGACCTGCTGCCCAAGAGGTGCTCCGGGTCTTCCGGATCTTCCGGGTCTGCCGGTCACCGGCCCGGTGTCCGAGGCCGACCTGCTGCCCAAGGAGTGTTCCGGGTCTTCCGGGACTTCCGGGACTTCCGGGACGGCGAACGGACCCGGACGCGCGGTCGAGTCACCGCCACGGCCTCACCAGGCCGCTGCGGTGGCCTGCCCAGGCCATGGGCCTGCCCAGGCCATGCAGCCGGTGACCGCACCGGCCGTCGCTGTGCGCGCCGACGACGCCGTGGCGCAGGCCGCGCGCATCAAGGCGCGACGCAACCTTGGTCCCTCGGGCCCCGGGACACCACGGCGCCCGGTGGAGGGCTGCGGCGCAGCCCAGGTGAAGACCGCGGTTGCCGGGGTCGGCGCGCGGCATGGCGCGGTCGAGGTCCGAGTGCACATGGAGCGTGCCGGCGCCGTGCAGGAAGCGGAATTTCCACGGCTGGGCGTTGTGCATCGAGGAGGCGGCTGTGGCGTCTTCGAGCAGGGCCGTCACGGTCGTCGCGTCGAGTGTGCGGACAGCCGTCGGACCCGCCTCCCTCCGGGGACGACCGGTCGTTCGCGAAGAGTCGATTCCTGTCTCATCCACCGTTCCCGTCCCTTCCACTGTTCCACTGGGTATCGGCGCGCGCAGTCGAGCAAGGCGGCGTCCCCGCGGTGCGGGATCACCGGGGTGCGGGATCACCGGGGTCTGCTCACCGGCCACGGCCGACGGGGCAACCGTGCACGACGCTGTGCGATGACCCGGAGGGGACGGTCCGGCGTGCCGCTGTCGAGGTCATGGCGATCAGCTCCCAACGCTGCTCATGCGGCGGGGCCGGCATGGTGCGATGCCGCAGTCGGCGAGCCGTTCGGCGATCTCCCGGAAGCCGGCGTCCGGACGACCGGCGTGGTCATGAGGCCGCTCATCACCCGGCGCCGCATGGTCTTGTCGGCTGATATCGCGTACGCCTTTCGATTCCACTGTCCGCCCGTCCCGACGCCTCCGCATGGGCCGTTCGGCCCCGACCAGGGGCCGAACGGGTTTGATCCGGCGTATCGCTGCGGGTCAGTGCATCGGGCGTGTTTCGAACGTCCCTCCCCCCGGAAGGTGCGCCCCCAGCCCGGCGACGCCTGGCACGTCCGCCCTGGTCGATCGGCCGGAAGGCGCCTCGCGCCCGGTCGGGCCCGGAAGCCCGGTGCCGGCCGTAGGGTGAGTGCAGCGCACGCCCGGCGCCGGGGCTGCAGGCGTACCGGGAGTCCCTGGATCCGCCGGACACGTCACCGCTTCGTAAGGCCTCGTGGGCGCGTCGAACCAGGACAAAACCTCGTACACGCGAGACGCTGCCCGCCATGGACACACCCCTTCCTCACCGATTCGACGACCTCAGCGCGCTGTACGTCAACTGCACCCTCAAGCCGTCTCCTCAGCTCAGTCACACACAAGGGTTGGTCGACCGGAGCCGCGCGATCATGGAGGCGCAGGGAGTGGCGACGGACGAGATCAGGGCCGTCGACCACGACATCGCCACCGGCGTGTACCCCGACATGACCGAGCACGGCTTCGCCTCCGACGAGTGGCCGGCCCTCTACGCGAGAGTGATGGCCGCCGACATCCTGGTCCTGGCCGGACCGATCTGGCTGGGCGACAACAGTTCGGTGACCAAGAAGGTCGTCGAGCGCCTCTACGCCTGTTCCTCGCTGCTCAACTCCCAAGGCCAGTACGCCTACTACGGCCGGGTCGGCGGGTGCCTGATCACAGGCAACGAAGACGGCGTCAAACACTGCGCGATGAACGTCCTCTACAGCCTGCAGCACCTCGGCTACACGATCCCGCCCCAGGCGGACGCCGGCTGGATCGGCGCGGCCGGCCCCGGCCCGTCGTACCTCGACCCCGGCTCGGGCGGCCCCGAGAACGACTTCACCAACCGCAACACCTCCTTCATGACCTGGAACCTCATGCACATGGCGGCCCTGCTCAAACGCGCCGGGGGCATCCCCGCGCAGGGCAACCAGCGTTCGCAGTGGGACGCGGATTGCCACGCGGGCGCTGACAACCCCGAGCACCGCTGAAGCGGGGCCCAGGGACACGCGGCCGGACGGTGCAGGGGGTGCGGAGAGGAGGCGGGCGGACTCTGCCCGGGCAGCCTGGACGAGGTGGCCACGGCCTGCACGCTCGCCCCGGGCCGCACCGACCCGGCCGACCGGGCGTGACGGACGATCTGGCCGCGCGCCGGTTGACGCGCGGGTGGGTCAAGGGGTGCGGGGGCGGCCGGACCACGCCGGACATCCCGTCCCGGGTCGGAGTCGCCGCCACCGTCTCCTACGTCGCCGACGCGGGGCGCACGTGAAGATGCTGTTCGCGGGCGTGGACGGCGACTGCACCAAGTCCACCGGCAAGTATCTCAGACCCGGTGATGGTCGCGAGCCAAGACGACATCCTCGGCCCGCTCGTGCGGTCGGGTCTCGGGCCCGGCGACGGACGGTACGACGACCGGGCGGCCGGCGGGGGCGCCCGCGTGACCCCGGCCGGTGAGCGGGGGCGTGTTCCGTGTGTCCCTCGCCCGCGGCAGGGCCCGACGCTGTTTGAATCGTCGTATGGCCAACAGCGACGATTCGGTTCTTTTCGGCAACCGGTTCCTGACCATGCCCGCTCCTTCGCAGACCTTCCCCGAGCAGGGCATGACCGCGACCGACGCGATGCGGCTCGTGGACGTGGATCTCGCCATGGAGGGCGACCCGCAGCGCAACCTCGCGACGTTCGTCACCACGTGGATGGAGCCGGAGGCACAGCAGCTGATCGCCGAGAACCTGCACCGCAATTTCATCGACCACGCGGAGTACCCCATCTCCGCGGACATCGAGCAGCGTTGCGTGCGCATGCTCGCCGATCTCTTCCACGCGCCCGGCAGGACGACCGGCTGCCGGACCCAGGGGTCGTCCGAGGCGATCATGCTCGGCGCGCTGTCGCTGAAGTGGAAGTGGCGCCAGCGCCGCCAGGCAGCCGGTCTGTCGGCCGACCGGCCCAACCTGGTCTTCGGGGGCGACGTCCACGTCGTGTGGGAGAAGTTCTGTCGCTATTTCGACGTCGAACCGCGGATCGTGCCGCTCGCCGAGGGCAAGTACACGATCGGCCCGGAGGACGTGGAGCCCCGCATCGACGAGAACACGATCGGCGTCGTCGCCGTCCTCGGCACCACGTTCACCGGCCACAAGGACGACGTCGTAGGGATCGACGCGCTCCTGAGGGACGTGCGCACCAGGCGTGACCTCGACATCCCGATCCACGTCGACGGCGCCAGCGGGGCGTTCGTGTGGCCCTTCCTCTACCCCGACTCGAAATGGGACTTCCGGCTCGAGCAGGTCCGTTCGATCAACGTGTCCGGCCACAAGTACGGCCTGGTCTACCCCGGCATCGGCTGGCTCGTCTTCCGCGAGGAGTCCGACCTCGCCGAGGACCTGGTGTTCTACGAGAACTACCTGGGCAAGACCGACGCGACGTTCACGCTCAACTTCTCCACCGGCGCCTCGATGGTGCTCGCGCAGTACTACAACTTCGTGCGGCTGGGGCGCCAGGGTTACACGTACATCATGAAGATGATGCAGGACAACGCCCGGGCACTGGCGGACAACCTGCGCAGCAGCGGCCGCTTCGAGGTGATCGGGAGCGACCTGGAGCAACTGCCGCTGGTCGCCTTCCGGCTCGCCGGCGAGAACGCCTACGACGAGTCCGACATCGCCTGGCAGCTCTCGGCCGAGCGCGGATGGATGGTGCCGGCGTACACGCTCCCGCCCAACGCCGAGCGGGTGAAGATCCTGCGGGCCCTGGTGAAGGAGACGCTGAGCCGCGAGCAGGTCGACCGCCTGAGCCAGGACATCGCCGACGCGTGCCGCACCCTCGACGACAAGGGTGCGGCCCACGGGATCGAGCGCAACCAGGTCAAGCGGGGCACCGGCTACTGACGACGTGGCGAAGCGGTGTCCGCACAGCGGTGTCCGGGCTCGGATCCCCCTTCCCCGGCATGTGCCGGCACCGCTTTCGATCACCCGTCTCCATGACGGACCGGGGACGCCTCGGCTCCGGCCTCGCTCTGCTGCCCGCCCGGCGCCGGGCGGTGCCCCGGCGCCCGCTGCCGTCGCCGGCATGCGCTGCGTGCGCCGGCGCCACGGCGGTCTCGTCCGCTTCCGAGGGCGCCACGGGCGACTCGGTCGTCTCGTCGCGCAGGATTCAGGACGCCGAGCACGTGGTCGTCGCCGATGGCGTGTCCGCCGCGGTCGACGTGCTCGCGAGGAAGCCGAACGTGGTGCTCGCCCCCGCCGTCACCGTGCCGTTCCACCCGGCGTTGCGCACCGTCGTCCCGGTCAGCGCGCCGTTCCAGACCTGAGTGAGCCGGCTGCCCGCCGGGAGCGTCAGGTTCACCGCCCAGGAGGAGATCGCCGCCGTCGACGAGGTGTTGGTGACCGTGATCTCGCCCTGGTAGCCGCCCTGCCACACCGACACGGCGCGGAACGCAGCCGAGCAGCCGCCGCTCCCGGGGTCGCCGGGATCCCCGGGGTCGCCCGGGGTGAGCAGGGCTGACAGCGCCGGGTACCAGCGGGCCGCCATCTTGGCGTCGCCGGAGGCGTTGGGGTGGACGCCGTCGTAGGTGTCGGTGGCGCTGTCGAAGCCTGTCCACTGGTCGACGACGGTCACCGGCGACTGCGCGGTGGTGATGCCACGGGCCCAGGCCGGGATGCGCTGGTTGAAGGCCACGGTCCGGGCGGCGCACTCGGCGCAGCTGCTCGGATTGATCGGGATGAGCTGGGCCACCAGCACCTTCATCGACGGGTTGGAGGCCCGCATCTGGCCGACCAGTTTGGTGAACGCGGCGAGGACGGTGTCCGGTGCGATGCTGCTCCAGACGTCGTTGGTGCCGAAATGCATGACAACGATGTCCGGTCGGGTGGCCGCCAGCCATCCGGGCAGCAGGTTCTGGTCGGCGGTGGCGGTGGCCTGGAAGCCGCCGTGGCCTTCGTTGTCGGCGTCGTGCGTGAGGGCGCAGCTCTGGGCGTTCAGTGTGCCGACGAAGTCGATGTCGGTGTAGCCGGCGTTCTGCAACTGGTTCCAGAGCATCGAGCGCCAGCATCCCGGGGAGCCGGTGATGGAGTCGCCGAGCGGCATGATCCGTACGGGGGTCGCGGCGGCGGCGGACGGGGCGCCGACCAGGCCGAGGCCGGCGACGACGAGCAGGGCGGCCAGGAACGTGGCGAGGAGCGGGTGACGTCTTCTGCTGCGCACGGGATGTCCTTCCCGAAATGGGGGCGGGAGTGGGATCGGCGGTGCGGGCGGATGTGGGAGCGCTCCCACATCCACGTACCGCCCATCAAGCCACCGTTGTCGCCAGCACGTCAATATCCCGGACGGGCGAACTGCAGAAGGCGGCCCGAGTCGCTCGCGAGGCGAGCGAGGGGCCTGTGGCTCCTTGGTCTTGGCGGGGTGCTCTCGTGGTCGACGATGGCCGGGGATCGGGCGTCAAGAGTGTTCGCCGAGTTGGAGGAAGCCTGCGAAGGAGAAGCACAGGGCGCCGGTGAGAGTGCCCCAGTCGGCGATGTCGGCGTTGACGAGGCTGCCGGTGGCGGGGCGTGTGTAGGCGGCGACAGCCGAGACCATGAACAGGACGGACCCGAGCTGGTTGACGGCGACGATCCACCAGCCGAGGTCGTACGGCCGGACGCGGAGCCGTCCGTGGCAGATTTCGACGAAGGCCAGGTGGCCGGAGATCAGGAAGAGGACGCAGCCGATCACGTCGGGCGCCCAGATCAGCCGGTTGACCTGCTGGGCGGTCAGGCCCTGCAGGAAGGAGTCCAGCAGGTCGACGGCGAAGACGAGCGTGCCCGAGAAGAGGACGAAGGTGCTCAGCCAGTCCACCCGGGCCGGCTCATAGCTCCACCACCGCCAGGGGCGGGTGACCAAGTGTCCCTCGCCCCCGGGGACATGGCGGGGCGCGTTGATCGCCTGGAGCAGCGAGGCGTACCCGCCGGTGGTGAAGAAGAGGCCACCCGCGAAGTAGATCGAGGCGCACTCGGTGGCGTCGCCGGCGCCGAACTGGGCGACGGCTGCTCCGGCCGTGAAAAGGGCGCCGCCGAGGACGAACGCGACCGCGGCGATGGCGTTGAGCCGCCGCAGGCGCGTGCGGGAGACAGCGTCGGCGCGGATGTGATGCGTGTCCGCGGAGTGCAGGGGACGAACGGCGAGCACCCCGCGCCGACGCGCGAGCCGGGACTCCCAGACGGCGGTGCCGCCGTCGGCGAGGTGCCAGGTGAGCCGGGTGGTGAACGGTCCCGCGCCCTCGGCGCGCTGCTCGGGTTGCCCCACGGTCCGAGCCTAGAACGGGGGGCCCGACCGCCGATGAGCGAAACGCCGTCCGGGTGGGCCGGCCCGAACGAACAGCGGCGGCGCCTGCGCGAGCGCCGGGAGGCGGGCCACCGACCGGTGTGCTGTGAGACCGGCGGTCCCGGGGCGGCCCACATGCGTGAACCGTCCCGGGGCGCTGTCAGTCCGTCAGGCCGGTGGATCTCAGGGGATGCTCTGGTACAGCGCGGTGACCTGATTGGCCGTCAGTGCGTAGTCGTACGCCTGGACGCCGCTCACGGAACCGTTCAGCCAGTCGTCCTGGCTGCCGTTGTACAGACCCCGTCCGACGACCAGGTTCCCGGTGGCGGCCCAGGGGGTGACGCCGGTGGCGGTGCCGGCCGGAATGCCGTTCACGTACAGCTGGGCGGTCCTCGTCGCGGCGTTGTAGACGCCGACCAGGTGCGTCCAGGCGTTGGCCGATGCGCCTGCCGCGTAGGCGTAGGAGAACGCGGGGCTCGTGCCGTCGGCGCTGGTGAAGCCCAGGGCCCAGCCGGGGCTGCCGGTGTGGGAGTGGTTGTACTGGAGGTAGAAGGGACTGTTCCGGGTTCCTTCCTCCGCGACGACGGTCTGGTTGGCGGTGCCGACGGCGTTCGGTTTCACCCACGCGGAAAGGGTGAAGCTCCCGGTGCTGTTCACGACCTGAGGGTCGGGGCTGACGGCGTAGCCGGTGCTGCCGTCCAGGCTCAGCACGGTGCCCCGGGTCGTGTCGGTGGACCAGGTCGCGCCGCCGGTCAGGGTGAGCGGGCTGTTGCCGAGGTTCGGGTCGGCGCCTGCCGCGTTGAGGGTGTTGAGCGTGTCGGTCGCGGCGGTGTCGGTGGCCACGGGCATGCCGTCGCCGTCGTCCAGGTTCCAGGCGTCGACGGGTGAGAGCAGCGCCGTGGTGAGCGCGCCGAAGGCGGGGTTGGACAGGTTGACGTGGTCGCCGCTGTCGGCTGCCGCCGCCAGCTTCTCCTCGCCGGAGGCCGCGTCCGTCACGGCGACAGCCGCGTCGAAGTCGGCGAAGTAGACGGCGGGGGAGGCCCAGGGGTTGCCCAGGTTCATACCGCCGAGGAAGGCGTTGACGTCCGTTCGGTTGCTGTCCGTGGTGCCGGTGCAGGCATCGTTCGGCGTGGCGCCGTCGCCGGTGAAGCCCTCGCAGGGCGTGAGCGAGGTGAGCACCACGTTGATGCCCCAGCCCTGGAGCTGCTCCACGAGCTCCGTGTAGCCGTTGGCGTCCAGGTCGTCGCTGGTGGTCCCGGCCAGCAGGTCTTCGAGGCCGACGTCCACGATGACGGTGGAGATGCCGGGCTGGTCGAGGATGTCGCGGTCGAGGCGGGAGAGCACCGAAGGCCCGCCGATGGCACCGCCGTTGTACGTCTCCGGGTTGTCGGTCATGAGCTGGTTGGCTTCGATGCCCTCGGCGATGACGCCGTAGGGGGTGGGCGTCGAGGGCTCGGCTGCGGTCAGCCCGTCGGCCACCCGGTACCCGTTGGAGTTGGGCAGGGTGGTGCCGGGCTGGAAGGGATCGACCAGGTGGTCGCCCAGCACGGCCTCGGTGGGCACGCTCGCCGACTGCACGTCCAGGTCGGTGACCAGGTCGGTGAAGTTGCCGTAGGCGGCCGCGTCGGTGGTGAACGGCGTTGCACTGGTGCTGGTGGTGAGGTCACCGGTGCCGCTCGCGGTGATGTACTCGTAGGACCCGCCGGCATAGGAGTGCTGCACCAGGTAGGGAACCGCGTTGCTGAGCTGGTAGGAGACCAGCAGGTACTGGCCCGCGGTGACGGTGAAGGCCAGCGGGTCGCTGTAGACCATGCCGCCGACGGGGACGGTGACCGACTGGCTGCCGCCGAACTTGAGCGTCGTCGGGGTGCCGGCCGGGACCGAACCGATCGCGCTCGGCGTGGAGCTGAGGGCGATGGTGGCGTGTCCGATGGAGAGCTTGTTCGTCCCGAGTGCGTTGTCGAGCTTGACGCGGACGGTGCCGCCGGACACCGAGGGTCGCAGGGCCAGACGCATGGTCTGGTCGGAGAAGGCGCCGCCGCCCGGCAGCCCGTAACTGCCCTCGGTGGCACTGGCCCAGGCACCGGTCCAGGACTGCCCGGCCGGAGCGGCGGCGTAGCCGCCGCCCGCCTCGGCGGTGCCCGCGGTGGTGTCGCGGGTGCCCAGGGCGAAGACGTGCAGGGTCGACTCGCTGGGTCCGGCCGCGCCCGTCAGGTCCGGCAGGGTGACCGAGGCGATGGTGCGGGTCGGGTCCACCGGCGCCGAGAAGGCGAACAGCCGACGGTCGGCCGTGGTCCGGGCGGTGCCGTTGACATGCGGGAAGACCGCGGCGGCGATGGAGCTGTCGGTGTTGGACCAGTCGGGCACGGTCAACGTGTAGCTGGTGCTCGTGCCGTCGGTGTAGGTGATCTCGCCGGTGGCCGGGCAGAAGGCGTCGGCGTCGTCGCCGGAGAAGCAGTACGTGGCGCTGACCCTGGTGCCGGCCGGCACATAGGGGGCGGTGGTGTCACCGGCGATGGCGCCGGGGGAGGCCAGGTCGGTGTAGGTGGAGGAGGTCAGGAAGACCAGCGCGCTGCCGTGCCCGGAGTAGCCGACGGTCTGGTTGGCCGCCAGCAGGTTGTCCTTCTGGCCGGAGCCGAAGGCGGGCAGGGTCATGGTGGCGCCGTCGACGGTCACCTTGCCGCCGCTGGTCCAGCCCGCGTTGGCCCAGTCGGTGGCGGAAAAGCTGTGTCCGGCGCCGTCGAGGTTGCCTGCGGCCATGTCGGTGTCGGCGCTGACGCCCACGTTGTCGAAGCAGGCGGCCAGGCTGGCACAGGTGGTGTGGGCGTGCCCCGCGGCCAGGAAGGGGTAGGCGGAGGTGCCGGAGACGTCGCCGGCCCCGTCGACGGCGTAGACGTAGAGCGTGTGCGGGCCGGGCGAGGGCGGGGCGACGGTGACCGTCGCCTTGTTGCTGCTCGCGGTGACTGTCTCGTTCGCCGGCGGGTTGCTGGTCGGCGGCGGCACGTCGAGGTGGTAGACGAACTTGGTCGTGGTGGTGCCGGAGCCGGTGATGTCGAACTTGCCCGCGGTGCCGGCGGCCGCGCCGACGGCGGCGTCGGTGACGTCCGTGTCGGGGAAGACGTTGCTCTCGGAAGTGACTGCCGGCTCGTCAGGAGCGTTGGGCTCGGCGGTGAAGTGGCAGGTGGGCGACTGGCTGTAGCTGGTGGATGCCATGCCGTCGGTGACCGTGACGTTCCAGTCGACGGTCTTGCCGGCGGTCAGCCCGGAGACGAAGGACGCCGGGAGCGAGGCCGTGGCGTAGGTGTTGTCGGAGAGGTTGTCGCCGCTCTTGAGCGTGTACTTGGTGGTCGTGCCGTCGACCCAGTACTGGAAGGTGGCCTGAAGCTTGTCGCCGTTCGGGTCCTTGACCTTGGCGCGCAGCACCGGCGGGGTGGAGGCGATGGTCTTGCCCATGTACGGGTACGGCGAGACGGTGTCGCAGGCCGCGTCAGCGGCGCCGGACACGGCGGCCATGGTGGCGGCGGTGGGCGCGCTCGGCGGGTTGTCGTAGAAGATCTGCAGCGTCGGGTTGTGCGAGAACCGCTTGAACCCGAGGTCGTTGCGGCTGGACTCCATGGAGTCCTCGCTCAGGGTGGCGGTGAAGCTGCTTGCGTGGCCGCTCGCCGCGGTCTTGATCGGGCTCAGCACGTTGAAGCCGTTGGTCGTGCTGCCGTTGCCCGAACAGAAGGTGGGGTTGTACGCCGGCCCGAAGCTCGCCGAGGTCGAGTAGCTGTTGTAGCCGGGGCGGTTGCTCCAGTCCGTGCCCGAGCCGATGCCCTTGGACCAGTGCAGGTTGACCGTCGCGGTGGTCGAGCAGGAGGCCGAGTAGACGTCGGTCGCGTCGACCTCGGCGCTGTGGATGACGGCGCCGAAGACGGTCTTGGACAAGCTCCACTGGTAGACGGCGTGCTCGTCGCCGGTGTTGCAGGAACCCTCGGGCCAGCCGTTGTAGCCGACACCCAGGTAGCCGTTGTCGGCCAGGGAGCCGGTCTTGTCGTAGAAGGAGGTGCCGGGGCAGCCCTGCTTGACCTCGTCGAAGGCCGGGTTGGCGTAGTCGACCGGGTGCCAGTTGACCGAGGGGTCGACGAAGACGGGGAAGACGGTCGAGGCGCGGCTGAGCATCGCACGGTCGGGGACGAGCGTCAGCGTACCGGAGCCGACGCGCGCCCGGACCGGGCCGACGTGTGCGGCAAGACCCGGGTGCGCGGCGTCGGAGGCGTCGGCCGCCACCTTGGCGCCCCGGGGCTGCCGGCCGGCGGGCAGGGTCCGGTTGGAGTCCCACTGCAGCGGTGTGGGCGCGTCCGCCACCACCGATCCATGCGCGTCGGTGACGGCGAGGCCCCCGTCGGCGGCGGTGGCCAGCTGCCCGCCGCCCACCCGGGCGCCCAGGCGCAGCGAGCCCAGCGCGGGGTTCCGTGCCGCCGCGGCGTCGTGGACGACCAGGGTTTCGCTGGGGCCGCCGGCCGCGGTGGCGGAGACCTGGAGGTCCACGCCGGGAAGCACGGACGGGTAGGTCGCGGTGGCGCCCGAGACGGACGGGGCCGGCAGGGCGGTCGGCCAGACGAGGGTGAGCGAGGTGCTCCCGGAACGGGTGACCGCGAGGGGGGCGGCGCCGCCGCCGGAGAAGGACACAGTGCCGTAGGCCGTGGCCTTCGGGGCCCAACTGCCGTCGGCCCGGTGGACCAGCGTCAGATCCACCGGCGCCCAGCGGCCGCCCTGCCGGGTGCGCACCGGGAGCGGGTTGGAGACCGAGCGGAATTCGCCGCCCGGCTCCGCCTCCACCTGCACTGTCGGGCTGGTCAGCGAGGACACCGCCACCGGCTTGCCGGTGGCGTGCGCTTTCGCGGCGGCGGCCCGCATGGCGTCGGCGTCGGCTGTGGTGGGCCCGAAGCCGTCCGGCAGGACCGGCGAACCACCGTCCCTCGCGGGGGGCTTGGCGATCGGGACGCTTCTGCCGGTGACCTGTAGGCCCGGAGCCGGCTGCGCCGCGGCCGCTGGTGCCCAGGCCAGTCCGGCAGCGCTGACCGCCAGCACGGCGGCGGCCGCCACCGTTGCTCTCGGTCTGCCGTTTCCCGCGCGTGCGCGAGGTATGTGCATCGGATTCCTGTCTCTCGAGCTCGATCGAAGGTCCGACCCGGGACAAAGGCAAGCGGTCGTCCGGGACCCCGCAAAGATCAACCGACCAGGTGAGAGGGGTATGTGTCCCTGTCAAGAATCAGACAAGAGGTTCCCGTTCGCCGGTGCGTGCCAACTCGACAGGCCCGTAGCCTCCGTTGCGTCTTGAAGATCGACTTCATCGCCGTGCGAAGGAGCAGTCCTTGCCAAGGACGACAGGTTCACGCGTCCGGACGGGCAGACGCGTGACGCACCAGGGCCGCCTGAGACATGGTCTGACGGCCCTGGCGTCGGTGATCGCCATGATCGTGGGCGTCACCGGCGCGGGCGAACCGGCCCACGGACGCCACCAACCCGGCTTCACCCAGGTCGAGCCGGTCCCGGTGAGCGCCGTACGCTCCCACTACGGCCCCGCCCGGCGCCTGGCCGACTCACCCTCTCCCAAAGTGACATGGCCCAGCGGCTCCGCCGCGTTCGCTGCCGCCGCGACCAACGGAGCGGCCCCGAAGACATCGGGCCGCACTGCCCCGCAGACGCCCGCGGCATCCGGTGCCCGGCTCCGAGCCGGCAGCCTCCCGGTCTGGCTCGCCCCCTCCTCCGGCCTCGCCCTCGGCCACGCCACGGCGCGCGTTCTGCCACGGGAAACCGGACAGCCGGCCGGAGTCGACGGAGTGCTGCTCCAGCTGTCCGGGCTGCCGGGCGGCAGCCACGGCAAGGTCCGAGTCGGCCTGGACTACCGGGACTTCACCGCCGCGTTCGGCGCCGACTGGGGCTCGCGGCTGCGCCTCGTGCAGCTCCCCGCCTGTGCCCTGACCACGCCACGACTCGCCTCCTGTCGCACCCAGACGCCCGTGGCCTCCGTCAACAGCACCACGGCACAGACTCTTTCGGCCCCGCTCGCCCTCGCCGCGGACAGCGTGGTCCTGGCCGCGACGGCCGCGCCGAGCGGCGGCGGCGGGGACTTCGCGGCCACCTCGCTCAAGCCCTCCAGCTCCTGGCAGGCCGGTGGCAGCACCGACGCGTTCACCTGGTCCTACCCGATCACCGGGCCCGGCGTCCCCGGCGGACTGACGCCCAACCTCGCACTGGGCTACGACTCGCAGGGCGTGGACGGCCTGACCTCGTCCACCAACAACCAGGCCTCGGTCGTCGGTGACGGTTTCTCGCTGCCGAGTGACTACATCGAGCGTTCCTACGCCTCCTGCCACGACAACCCCAGCGGCACCACCAAGACCTGGGACAACTGCTGGTCCGCCGACAACCGGCTCACCCTTTCGCTCAACGGCACCACCACCACCCTGATCAAGGACGACACCACCGGGACCTTCCGGGCCCAGGGCGACTCCGACGAGCGGGTCGAGCGGCTGACCGGCGCGACCAACGGCGCCCAGAGCGGCGAGTACTTCCGGGTGACCACGCCGAACGGCACCCAGTACACGTTCGGGCTGAACAGACTGCCGGGCTGGGCAACGGGGAAGGCGACCACCGACTCGGTGCTGACCGAGCCCGTCTACGCCACCGCGTCGGGCCAGCCCTGCTACAACGCCACCTGGTCCAACTCCTGGTGCCAGCAGGGCTACCGCTGGATGCTCGACTACGTCAAGGACACCCACGGCGACGTGATGTCGTCCTTCTACACGCCCACCACCGCCTACTACGCGCGCAACCTCGGCAAGACCGCCGACACCCCCTATGTGCGCGACGCGGTGCTCACGAAGATCCAGTACGGTCAGCGCGACGGCTCGGTGTACTCCACCAGCCCGGCCGCCCAGGTCGCCTTCACCTACAACGGCCGCTGCAACACCTCCGCCACCGGGTGCGCCACCTCCACGCTGACCAGTACCACTGCCTCCCACTGGCCTGACGTGCCGTTCGACCTGAACTGCGCCAGCGGCGCGGCCTGCTCGTCGAACTCCCCGACGTTCTGGACCGAGAACGAGCTGACGGGCGTCCAGACCCAGGCCCTCGTCGGCTCCACGGAGACCGATGTCGACTCCTGGGCGTTGACCTACTCCTTCCCCGCCACCGGAGACGCGACCACACCCTCGCTGTGGCTGAACTCCGTGACCCGCACCGGGCAGGACACCTCCGCCGGCGGTTCCACGTCGGCCCTCGCCATGCCCCGGGTGACCTTCTCCGGGACCCCGCTGTCGAACCGGGTGAACCTGACCGACGGCTACCCGCCGATCACCCGCTACCGGCTCAACACCATCACCACCGAGTCCGGCGGCATCATCAGCGTCGGCTACTCGGCCCCCGCCTGCGGCAGCGGCACCCCGGGCGACGCCGGACAGAACACCTCTCTGTGCTACCCCGGCTACTGGACCCCCACCGGACAGACCAGCCCGATGCTGGACTGGTTCAACAAGTACATCGTCACCACGGTCACCCAGCAGGATCCGACCGGCGGCGGCGTCAACGACAGCATCGTCACCCGCTACATCCCGGTGGGCGCCCCCGCCTGGCACCACGACGACAACCCGCTGACCCCCACTGCCCAGCGCACCTGGGACCAGTGGCGCGGCTATGCAGGCATGAAGGTCACCACGGGCACCGCGCCCGACCCGGCCACCGAGACCGACTACACCTACTTCCGGGGCATGGACGGGGACGCCCAGTCCGGCGGCGGGACACGCTCGGCGACGGTCGCCGACTCCCGGGGCGACCCGCCGGTGACCGACTCGGCCCAGTACGCGGGCCTGACCTATGAGGCGATTCTCCGCAACGGGCTGAACAGCGCAAAGGTCGTCAACGACACGATCACGGCCCCCTGGAGCAGCAGCGCGACCGCCGTCCACGCCCTGTCCGGCGGGCTGCCGGCGCAGAAGGCGTTCCTGACCGGCCGCAGCGCGGTCGAGGTCTTCACGCCGCTGGCGTCCGGCGCCACCCGGGAGACCGAGACCGACTACACCCACGACTCCCACGGCCGGGTCACCGAGGCCGACGACAAGGGAGACGTCTCCGCCGCGGGCGACGACCTGTGCACCACGACGACCTACGCGGACAACGCGTCCGCCTGGATCCTCGACCTGGTGGACGAAACGAAGACGGTCTCCGTCAAGTGCTCTTCCACACCGGCACTTCCCGCCGACGCCGTCAGCGACAAGAGGGCCTTCTACGACGGCTCCACCACCCTGGGCGCCGCCCCCACCGTCGGCGACCCCACCTCGACCCAGCAGGCCACTTCGTACACGGGGTCCACCCCGGTCTACTCGACCATGTCGTCCCTCACGACGGACGTCTACGGCCGACCGCTGACCAGCACCGACGCCGACCAGCGGACCACCACGACCAGCTACGACCCGACCACGGGCGCCGCACCCGCCTCCATCGTCTCCACCGACCCGCTGAACCAGACGCTCAGCCAGACCTACGACCCGCTGCGCGGGCTGATGCTGACGCAGACCACCGCGGCCGGTTACGTCACCAAGGCGCAGTACGACGCGCTGGGGCGGATCACCGCCGTGTTCCGGCCCGGGATCACCGCCGCCGCGACCAAGTACGGCTACACGCTCGCCGCCGACAAGCCGAGCTCCGTCATCACCCAGACCCTGAACGACGACGGCAGCTACCGCAGCAGTGAACTCCTGCTCGACGCCTTCCTCCGACCCCGCGAGACGCAGATCGCCACCGTGGACGGCGGCCGGGACGTCACCGACACCGTCTACGAGACCAACGGATGGGTGGCCAAGACCACCTCTCCCTACTATGCGGCCGGCGCCCCCAGCGCAACACTGGTGCAGGCCCAGGACGGTGACATTCCGTCGGAGACGGGCTTCACCTACGACGGCGCCGGACGCAAGACCGTGGCCACCGCCTATGCGCTGGGCACCGCCACCTGGAACACCACGACGGTCTTCGGCGGCGACTTCACCACCACCGTGCCCCCGAAGGGCGGCGTGGCCGAGACGACGCTCACCGACGCCCGGGGACGCAAGACCGACCTTTACCAGTACCACGCGGGCTCCCAGGCCGACCCGGTCCACGACGACGCCTCGGACTACTCCGACACGCACTACACGTACTACCCGGACGGCCACCAGTCCGGCCAGACCGACCCGGCCGGCAACACCTGGACCTGGACCTACGACCTCCTGGGCGACCAGATCGCCGCGACCGACCCCGACGCAGGGGCCTCCTCGGCGACCTACGACAACGCCGGCCAGCTGCTGACCACCACGGACGCCCGCGGCGACCGGGCCGGCTACAGCTACGACAAGGACGGCCGTAGGACGGCGGTCTACGACACCACCGCAAACGCCACCCCGTCCACCGCCGACCAGATCGCCTCCTGGACGTACGACACCCTGAAGAAGGGGCTTCTCACCTCCTCCACCTCCTACCAGCTCGGCACCGGCAGCCCCTCGGTCACCAACGCGGTGCTCGCCTACACCAGCATGGGCGAGGTCGCCGCCGCGAAGACCACCCTGGCCAACCTGCCCAGCGATCTGGCTCCGCTCGCTCCGTCCGCCGGCTACACGGAGTCGTACACGTACAAGACCACCGGAACCCTGGCCACCAGCCAGTCCCCGGCGGGCGGCGGCCTGCCCGCCGAGACGGTCGGCTACGGCTACGACCAGTACGGCCGGCCCACCAGCGTCGCCGGCACCGGCACCACCGCCTGGACGTACGTCTCCGCCATCGGCTACGACGAGTACGGCGACCCGCTCCAGTACTCCATGGGCCCGACCACCGACTGGGTCGACCTGACCCTGAAGTACGACCCGCAGACCGGCCAGCCCACCGACGCCAAGACCACCGACTCCACGAGCGCAACGGTCGTCGACGACACCGGTTACACCTGGGGGAACCCGGCCGTCTCCAAGGGCGCCGGACTGCTCACGGCGACCACCGACAGCCAGAGCGGCGGCTCGGTCGTGGACACCCAGTGTTACGGCTACGACTGGGCTGCCCGCCTGACCTCGGCCTGGACCGCCACCGACGACTGCGCCGCCACGCCCGACACCGGAAGCAGCGCCACCGTCGGCGGCCCCAACCCCTACTGGCAGACCTGGACCTACGCCGCCGACGGCCAGCGCCAGACGCAGACCGACCACGACACCAGCGGAAACAGCACCGCCGACAACACCACGACCTACCACTACCCGGCTGCGGGCTCCGCGACCGACCAGCCGCACACACTCGGCAGCACCACGGCCACCGGCCCGGCGGCCGCCGGGAACACGGCGTCCTACCACTACGACGCCTCCGGCAACACCACCTCCATCCAGGGCGGAGCCGCCGGCGACCAGACCCTTGGCTGGAACCACCAGAACCGCCTGGACACCGACACCACATCGGCCGGCGCCACCAGCTACCTCTACGGCCTCGACGGCGGCCTCGTCCTGCGCACCGACCCGACCCAGACCACCCTGTACCTGGGCGACGAGGAACTGGTGGAGAACGCCTCCACCAAGGCGGTGACCGGCACCCGTTACTACTCCGTCAACGGCACCACCGTGGCCGCCCGCTCCAGCACCGGCGACATCCAGTACCTGATCCCCGACCGGCAGGGCACCGACTACCTGTCCGTCGACTACCAGACCCAGGCCGTGACCCGGCGTCAGTACCTGCCCTTCGGCGGCGCCCGCGGCGCGGCTCCGGCCGGCTGGCTCGGCGACAAGGGCTACGTCGGCGGCACCGCCGACACCGCCACCCGCCTGATCAATCTCGGGCTGCGCGAGTACGACACGCAGAGCGGCCGCTTCATCAGCCGCGACCCGCAGCTGGAGGCCACCGACCCCTCGCAGCTGACGGGCTACGACTACGCCGCCAACAACCCGGTGACCGGCAGCGACCCCACCGGACAGAGCTGGTTCAGCTCCCTGTCCAACGCGGTCTCCAGCCTGGCGGACACCGCACAGCAGGTCATCGACCGGACCAACGCCCCCATGGCCGCACTCGGCTTCGGGCAGCTGCTGCTCGGCGGAGCCATGGACGGCCTGGGCGGTGCGCTCATGGCGACCGGCATCGGAGCGCTCGGACCGGGCGAGGCCCTGATCCTCGCGGGCTCCGCACTCGCCGTGACCGGCACGGCCACGGTGGCATCGGCGGTCGCCGCGCCCAACATCGCCTACGCCGTGCAGAACGGCGACGGCGGCGAGGGAAGCGGCGACGACGGGGGCGGCTCCGACGGCTCGGCCTCCGAGGATCCGAGCCGGGATGCAGATGCCCAGTCACTGGTCAAGGAACACAAGAAGGGCGGGAGGACCGAGCAGCTCACGCTGGACAACGCCTATCGATCGCTGGACGGTGCTCCGGAGGGCACCCGGGCCCGCGTGATGCCCGAAGAGAACGAGATCAAGAACGTGAAGGGTGCGAAGAACCCCGACCTCGAATATCTCGACCAGCAGGGCGAAGTCGTCGGCTACGGCGAGTGGAAGACGCTCGCCAAGGCCGACGCCGAACACTTCTCGGACACGCTTCGCGATGCTGTCCATCAGTTGCGTTGGCGCCAGGACTACAAGGGGGGCACCGACGTCAACGAGATCTTCATTCAGGTCCCTGACCTGGCCGACCCTCCCGCCGTCAAGCAGTGGGTCCGCAGCTATCAGAACGTCCGGGTGTCCCGGGGAAGCAGCCTCGGCAAGCTCCGCGGGTTCCATCTGCAGGTGTACAACGAAAGCGGCGCCGAACTGGGCGACTTCGACCTCGGCAGTCAAGACGAAGGGCATGTCGAGGGACATACCTACTATTCACCGAACGGGTACTCGTACTGAACCGCCTGCCGCCGCTGATCGACGTCAGGCTGTGATCCGGGACAGGGGCGGATGCGTACCGTGAGGACGCGTCCGCCTCCGTCCCCATTCTGAAAGGCACGCTCCTTGGCTTCGATGCTCTACCGAGTGCGCGAATCGTTTTCCGACGCCCCCAGTGCACTCGCGCGCGCGCGGGCGATCCTGCGTGACCTGGCTGACCTGACCTCCGACCCCTGGCCCCAACTGAAGCCGGTCGCAACGGCGGAGCAGTACGCACACGCCCTCCGTTCCTTCGGTGTCGCCCGCATTCACGGGGACCTGGGGCCGGGCGTCGTGCCGTTCCTGGACGAACTGCGGCGCCGCGATGCCGTCACGTTCGATGCGGAGCAGCCGAAGTCGTGGTTCAAAGCGGACCTGCGGCTCGGACCTGACCTGGCCGATCTCTGGCCGCTGCCCGAGGGCGTGATCCTCGCCCTGGATTCGTTTCCGCCCTTCGGCGGTCCCGGCGTCGAGCCCGAGGACGACTGCACCGAGGAAGAGCTCGACCAGATGGTCTCCGTGCTCGGGCCGCTGAGCCTGAACGTCGGCTGGACTTGCAACTGGCGGGGCATGTCATATGTCAAGGACTGTGGCTTGCAGCTCTGCCTGAACAGCGTCTGGACGGAGCAGACCACCGAGGTGTCCCCCGGTGAGTTCGGTTGCTGGATCCGCCTCGGCACCCGCGTGGCGTGGACGCCCGAGGGCGAAGCCTGGCGCCGCGACTCGGGACTTCTGCTCGGCGGGGAGCAGCAGGGGTGACCTGGACGCCGTGCGCCGTCTCACCGGCCACGCACACGGGGCACGGACCGACGTCGGTGTGATCAGCAGGCACGGTGGCGGTAAGCGCCGCTGCCGGGCGCGCTCACGCCCCGATCCCGCTGGACGATCGACAGCGTGCCGCCCCAGCCCGCGCAGGCCTGTCGGTAGCCGCTGTCGGTGTACTCGATCGCGTAGACCCGGTCGGCGTACGCCTCGGCGTAGTCCCCGCACTCGTGGTACTGACCGCACTCCTCCACCACGGCGAAGTCGAAGCCGATCGCCGTGCGTTCGGGCAGCAGGCCGGTCGTGTTCTTCTGGCCGACGGCGAGCCCAGCCGCATGGGAGCGCTGGGCGAGGAGCTTGGCGAACGCGGCGTTGTGCTGCTTGGTGAGCCGGTTGCCGGACCGCTCGTAGGAGTCGAGGTTGTCCGGCTCGACGGCTTGGAATCCGCTCGCGGCGCAGCCGTCGATCCAGCCGCCGACGATCTTCGCAAGCCGGGTCCGCTTGCTCGCGGTGGAGGTGTCGAGAAGTGCCTCGCCCCAGTCCTCGTCCTCGACGAGCGCGTGGGAACCGTCACGCAGCAGCAGGTCGGAATGGTTCTTCTGCCACCAGTCCAGCGCGTCCGGCTGGGCTTGGAAGGCGTTGACATAACAGATGTTGTACAGGCCGCGTCGGGGCTTCGCGGTGCGGTCCCGGGAGACGGCCTCGACGTCCTTCGGCGGGGTGTACGGGTGGCCGATCTGGTAGTCGAACTGCTGGTTCGGGGTCGGCAGGGCGACTTTCGCCGTGGCGGACTTCCGGGTGTCCGACTGCGGGCCGTCCGAGGTGACGGCCTGGCAGGACAGCAGCCCGGCTCCCAGGACGGTCGCCGTGCCGAAGACCGTGGCGACCCGTGCGACGTTCTTGGGGCGCAGCGCTACGGGGGAATGCGAGGGCACACGGGCTCCAGGTACGAGAGGGGGAAGGCGCGTCCGCACGGTGCGGGTTCGCATCGTCCGGACCATGATGCGCCGACGCGGGCTTGCACTCGTCCTCGTGGTGAGGCCGTCGCCGGCCCGGGACGGTGTCCGGCAGGTGCCGCAAGGTTTTCGCAAGGTCGATGGTCCAGCGTTGGCGTCACGAAACACGTGGACGGTCGCGCGGCGGGTGGTCGCCGCCCGGCAAGGAGGGTGCGTGCAGATGCACACGAGGGGGCGCGCTCAGCGGCTCGGCTCCGGGCGGGTCCGCTCGGTCGTCGTCGTCGCCGCGCCGGACGGCGCCGCTGTCGTGGGCTGACGCGCACGTCCTCGACCGGGAAACGGCGTTCCTGCCCCTGACCGGCCACAGGCGCCCCGTGGCCGTAGGGGCCCAGTCCGTCGGCGGGCTTCGTCCGGGCGGTGGTCGGCCGGCCGGTGTGGGCCGGACCTCGGAGCCGCGACCGGCCGAAAGCGTGCGGGTGCGTGTGGTCGCTCGCGATGTGAAGGAGACGCATATGACATTCAGAACGCAGGCATCGACGCCCAAACGGCTGGCCGTCGTCGCCGTGTCGGCCGCCGCCGCCCTCGTAGGGTTCTCGGCAGGTCCCGCCCAGGCGTTGACCTACAACATGAGTACGACGGGCGCCGCGGGTACGGCCACCTATGTCGGGAACGGCGACTGGTCGCTCCACGCCCATGACCCGCTCACCGACGGCCACTGCGCCCGCTTCCAGGTGAAGGACACGGACGACACCGGTTGGCGCTGGTACGGCGACATGGTCTGTTCCTCCGCCGACCAGTACGTGACGGGAGCCCGCTCGCTGTGGTCCGTCCGTATCTGCCGGACGGGAATCGGGAACTGCTCCGCCGCCGTCAGGCTCTGACCCGCACAGCCGGTGTCCTCGGCCGCTGGTCCGGCTTCAGGGTTGCCCCGCCGCGGGGGGCAGGACAACCTTGAGGCCGGGCGGCCGGGGGAGGGGTGAAGCCGTTGCGGTCTGCGTTTCGTGGTGCCGTCGAGGCGTTCCGCAGGCCCGATCGTGGCTCTGTCCCGGCACCTGCGGCCCCGGCCCCACATGCTTCGGGGGTCTCGAACGACGGGCTTCACAAACGCCGGAAGCGGTCGGTGGCCGTCAGGACGGCCTCCATAGTGCCTCCGCCGGACAGTCCGTGTCCCTCCTCGCCGATCAGTACGAGCTCCGCGTCCGGCCACACCTGGGCCAGCCGCCACGCGACGTCCGGGGGACTGCTGACGTCCAAGCGCCCGTGGACCATGACGCCGGGGATGCCGGCGAGTTTTCCGGCGTCGCGCAGCAGCACGCCGTCCTCCAGGAAGCCCGAGTGCCGCCAGTAGTGCGTGACGAGGCGGGCGAAGCGGAGCCGGAAGTGCGGGTCCTCGTAACGGGCGTCGGGCTTTGACCCGGGGCGCGTGGACACGTGCACGTCCTCCCACCGGCACCACTCCCGGGCTGCCCTCTCCCGTACGGACGGATCGGAGTCGGCGAGCATCCGGGCGTACGCCTCCGCGAGGTCGCCGTCGCGCTCCCGCTCCGGGACGGCGTCACGGAAACGCGCCCATTCCTCGGGGAAGACCCGCCCCATGTGCCGGGTGATCCACTCCACCTCGCTCCGGGTGGTGTTGGTGACGCTGAAGAGCACCAGCTCCGATACGCGTGACGGCTGTTGCTCGGCGTAGGCCAGCGCGAGGGTCGCACCCCAGGAGCCGCCCAAGATCAGCCACGTCTCGATGCCGAGGCGCTGCCGCAGCAGTTCGATGTCGGCGATCAGGTGTGGTGTGGTGTTCGCGGCGAGCGAGGTCCGAGGATCAGCGGCATCGGGTGTGCTCCGCCCGCATCCACGCTGATCGAAGAGGACGATCCGGTAGGCCGCGGGGTCGAACAGCCTGCGCCAGAACGGTCCTGCGCCGGAGCCCGGCCCACCGTGCAGGACGAGGGCGGGCTTGCCTGCGGGGTTTCCGCAGGCTTCCCAGTACAGGCGGTTGCCGTCGCCGACATCGAGAGCGCCGTGCTCGTAGGGCTCGATCGGTGGGTACAGCTCGGCCATGTGGGGTGCACCTCGCCTGTTCCGGATCCGTGGAGTCGGGTGATTCACCATGATCCACCAGTCGGAGGTGCCGGCATACGGACCGGAAGCATGTCGAAACATTCGAGATTTTCTGAAAGAGCACGGGATCTTGAAGCTCGAGTCTCCGAATGCCTTTCCCCTTCCATGCTTATCGGTAAGCCTGTGGCCAGCGGCTATGTGCACTTGACGCAACTGCTCCACTCGCGAATGTTTCGGGATCATTGCCGAAAGGATTGACAGTTGGCATGCGCATACTAAAACTGTCGGTCAATCCGGGGGCTTCCTGCGCCCGTCGGCCCCCGTCGACCTCACGAGGACGAGGAGGAAGCGCGACATGAACGCACCCGCACGCCTCAGGCTGTTCATGAGCGGTGTCTGCACCACGGTCCTGGTCGCCGTCGCCGCACTGACGTCGCCCGGCACCGCCCACGCCGACACCGTCGTCACCAGCAACCAGACCGGCACCAACAACGGTTACTACTACTCGTTCTGGACCGACTCGCCCGGCTCGGTCTCCATGAACCTCGGCTCCGCAGGCAACTACGGCACTTCCTGGCGCAACACCGGCAACTTCGTCGCCGGCAAGGGCTGGAGCAACGGCGGACGGCGAAGCGTGTCGTACTCGGGCACCTTCAATCCGTCCGGCAACGCCTACCTGGCCCTCTACGGATGGACGTCCAATCCGCTCGTGGAGTACTACATCGTCGACAACTGGGGCACGTACCGGCCCACGGGCACATACAAGGGCACCGTGACCAGCGACGGCGGCACGTACGACATCTACCGGACGACGCGGTACAACGCCCCCTCCGTCGAGGGCAATCGGACCTTCGACCAGTACTGGAGCGTCCGGCAGTCGAAGCGGACCGGTGGCACCATCACCACCGGCAACCACTTCGACGCCTGGGCGCGGGCGGGTATGCCGCTCGGCAGTTTCAACTACTACATGATCCTCGCGACCGAGGGTTACCAGAGCAGCGGCAGCTCCAACATCACGGTGGGCGGGACCGGCTCGGGAGGCGGGGGCGGCGGCGGAAGCGCGTGCACCGCGACAGTGTCCGCGGGCCAGCAGTGGAGCGACCGGTACAACCTCAACGTCTCGGTCACCGGATCCAGCAACTGGACGGTCACCATGAACGTGCCCTCGCCCGCGAAGGTCCTCTCCACCTGGAACACCAGCGTCAGCTACCCGAGCGCCCAGGTGCTGACCGCCAAACCCAACGGCAGCGGAAACACCTTCGGCGTCACCGTCCAGCCCAACGGCAACTGGACGTGGCCGACGGTCTCCTGCGCCGCAGGCTGATCCCGTCCGTCACGACGACCCCGCTCCTGCCATCGCAGCCTGTCCCCACCCCTGCTCCCCGGTTGGAGGACCACTTCTCATGAGCACCAGACCACCCCGCTCGTTACGCGCACTGGTCGTCAGACTGGTCGTCGTCGCCATGGCCGCCGCAGGCGCCCTCACCGTCCCGGCCGCCGCGCCGGCGCAGGCCGCGACCTGCAACGGGTATGTCGGGCTCACCTTCGACGACGGCCCGTCCGGCAACACCTCCGCCCTGCTCAACGCCCTCAGGCAGAGCGGACTGCGGGCCACGATGTTCAACGAGGGCCAGTACGCCGCGGCCAACCCGTCCCTGGTGCGGGCCCAGGCCGACGCCGGGATGTGGGTCGGCAACCACAGCTACACCCACCCGCACCTGACCCAGCAGAGCCAGGCGCAGGTCGACTCGGAGATCTCCCGGACCCAGCAGGCCATCGCCGGCGCGGGCGGCGGAACCCCGAAACTGTTCCGGCCGCCCTACGGCGAGACCAACTCGACGGTGAGGGCGGTCGAAGCCAAGTACGGTCTCACCGAGATCATCTGGGACGTCGACTCCCAGGACTGGAACGGCGCGAGTACCGACGCGATCGTGCAGGCCGCCGGCCGGCTCACCAACGGCCAGGTCATCCTCATGCACGACTGGCCGGCGAACACCCGGGCGGCGGTCCCGCGGATCGCACAGGGGCTGGCCGCACGTGGACTGTGCGCCGGCATGATCTCCCCGCAGACCGGTCGAGCCGTCGCCCCCGACGGCGGCGGCTCCGGTGGCGGCAGCAGGTGCACCGCAACCCTCTCCGCCGGTCAGCAGTGGAGTGACCGGTACAACCTCGACGTGTCCGTCACCGGAGCCGCCGACTGGACTGTCACCATGAACCTGCCCTCGCCCGCGAAGGTCCTCTCCACCTGGAACGTCAACGCCACCTACCCGAGCCCTCAGGTGTTGACCGGCAAACCCAACGGCAGCGGTAACACCTTCGGCGTCACCGTACAGCCCAACGGCAACTGGACCTGGCCCACCGTCTCCTGCGCCGCAGGCTGACCCGCCGGCCTGAGAGCGGGCCTCCTGGTGGGCGCGGACGCCGAGAAGGACGGACGGCACGGGACGGCCCGGCGGTCTGCGCCGCGACAGGTCGAAGCCGATGTCGGGTCTCCACCCCTGGATGACCCGACATCGGTCCGTCCTTCGGCGGTTCGCGGTCGCGCACGTGGCCCGCCTCGGCGCAGGCCCGCCCTAGAGGACGGCGGTCGCTTCGTCGTCGGCGTACCTGAACCCGTCGTTGTCGAAGTAGAAGACGGTGACCTCGACCTTGTCCCCCTTGTCGAAGTGCGACCCTGCGGCCGGGCGCATGGTCACCAGCGCGACATGGTCGTTGTAGTCGCAGACCAGCTGGTCCTTCTTCACGGTGCCCGCAGCGATGGACTGGTCATGGGAGCTGTGGTTGAGCGTCCTCGCGTTGGCGACGAGCTCGTGGTCCATGCCGACGTCGCAGGAGTAGGTGACCTTCACCTGCAGGCCGGGGGTGCGCAGTGACACCTTCTCGATGGACAGCAGATTGGCCTTGGCCGACGCGGAGGGCGCGGTCGCCAGGGCGCCGGCGCCGATCAGGAGAACGGTGGCTGCGGTTCCGGCGACGCGCCGGCGCAGACTGGATGACGTCATCTCGGTTTTTCCTTCCCCCTTGCGCGGTCGCCCTTGGTCGTGGTGCGGAGAATTCTCCAACTAAGCGGGCAACCGCGGCAGTTGACTGATTCGGCCTGAATGTTACGTGGTGGGGGAGCGGTCTCGGAACGGGATCGCCGACTACGTCTCGTGAGGAACACCGCACCCTGCCGGATGAACCATTCCCGGTCCGGCATCGTCGGCGTGCGACGCCTCGTCGGCCGGGAGCTCCGGCAGCGGGATCAGCCGAACGGCCGAGGGCCCCGGCGAGCCCGGACCACCGATCCTGACCGTTCGGCCGAGGCGTGCGCCCGGGGGCGCGGGCCAAGGTGGAGCCACATCCTCACCACGGACATCAGGAGTAGGCGATGCAGCGCAACAAGTTCCTCGTCGGCGCCGTCGGGGGCGCGACCGCGGTGGTCGCGCTCGGCGGAATCGGCACCTGTCTGCTCTCCGGAACCGAGTCGACCACGGGCCTGGACGCCCGGACCACCGTGTCGGTGGACGGCCACCGGGCGCTCTCGGCGGACATCGTCGCGGGCCGCACCCAGAGCAAGTACCACCCGCTGCCCTGGGTCGGTGACAAGGTCTCCGGCGTCACCTGCCCGACCGGGCTCAAGGCGGTGGCCGGAGCCACCGTCACCTGCACCGGCAAGAAGAGCGACGGCAAGACGGTCGAGATCCCCGTGCGGGTGACCAAGGCCGGCGCTCACAGCCTCACCTGGGCGTTCGAGCGCTGAGACGGAGACACGACAGACCATGAGCACGGTACTGGCCGGTCACGGCCTCGTGAAGAAGTACGGATCCACCACCGCCCTGGACGGCGTGGACGTCGAGGTCGGCGAGCGCGACTCACTGGCGATCATGGGTCCGTCAGGGTCCGGCAAGTCGACCCTCCTGCACCTCCTCGCCGGCATCGTCCGCCCCGACGACGGGCAGGTGCTGCTGCGCGCCGAACGAAGCGAGAGCGGGCCCCCGGCCGAGGATCTGAGGCGCATCGACGACCTCGGCGAGAACAGGCTGAGCGCCCTGCGGCGCAAGCGCTTCGGGTTCGTCTTCCAGTTCGGCCAGCTGCTGCCCGAGCTGCCCGCCGAGGAGAACGCCGCCCTGCCGCTGATGCTGGAGGGCGTGCCGCGCCGCGAGGCCGTCTCCCGCGCCCGCCGATGGTTCGGCCCGCTGGGCCTCAAAGGCCTGGAACACCGCCGCCCCGGCCAGCTCTCCGGAGGGCAGGCGCAGCGGGTCGCCATCGCCCGCGCCCTGGCCGTCGAGCCGGACGTGGTCTTCGCCGACGAACCGACCGGCGCCCTCGACCAGCGCACCAGCACGGAAGTGGTCCAGCTGTTGACCTTCGCGACCCGGGAGACCGGCGCCGCCCTGGTCATGGTCACCCACGACGCGGACGTCGCCGCCCACTGCGGGCGGGTCCTGCAGGTCCGCGACGGCCGCATCAGCGGCCACACCCAGTACACCGTCGCCTGATCCCGCTGGAGTGACTCCCGTGCGTTCCCCTGTCCTGCCCCTGACCTGGCACCTCGCCAAATCCTCCGGTCGCCGCGGCCTCCAGTCCCAGGTGCTCGCGGCCGGCGCCGCCGCCATGGGCGCGTTCCTCCTGCTGGTGATGATCGCCGCCACGCTCGGCGCGGGCGCTCGCGCAGACCACACCACATGGCGCGCCCCTGATGCGGTACCGGTGCAGCGGGCGACGGCCGTGCAGGTCACGACCGCCACGTACGCCCGCGACGAACCCGTCACCGTCGTGAACCTGGCGCAGCTGGCCGGCCGGGACAGGACGCCCGCGCCTCCCGGTCTGACCGCCTTCCCGAAGCCGGGCGAGGTGTATGTCTCACCCGCCCTTGCGGTGCTGCTGCACGAGCTTCCGGCCGGCCAACTCGCCGACCGCTTCCCGAAGGTGAGGTCCTACGGCACGATCGGCGCCGCCGGCCTCGCCTCGCCCGACGAACTGGTCGCGGTGGTCGGACGAGCGCCTTCCGATCCGACCGTCGCCGCGACCGCCGGCGGGCAGAGCTACTTCGACGAGAGGCTGACCGAGCGCGCGCTGATCTCCGGATTCACCGGCGCCGGGCCGAGTGTGTTCACCGCCGTCGACCAGGGATCCGTCCTGCTGGGCGTGGTGCTCCTGATCGTGCCGGTCGTGGTGCTGGCCTCGGCCGCCGGACGGCTCGGCGCGGCCCGCCGTGAACAGCGGCTCGCCGCGCTGCGGCTGGCCGGGGCGACCCCGCGGCAGATTCTCGCGATGACCGCCGTCGAGGCGGCGGCCGTCGGCGCGGTCGGCGCGCTGGCCGGGGCGCTCGCCTACACGGCACTGCTGCCCGCGCTCGCCGCGCTGCCGTACGGCGTCGGCGCCTGGTACACCGGCCGGCTGTGGGTGGGACTGCCCTGGCTCACGGCGGTGGTGGCGGCCGTCACCGCGTTGATCACCCTGAGCGCGGTGACGATGCTCCGTCAGGTGGCCACCTCACCTCTGGGCGTCGCCCAGCAGGCGAATCCGCGTCGCACCCGCGCGATCCGCCTGGTGCTGTTCGTCGCAGTGCTCGGCTACATCTGGATGACCACGAGTGACAGCGGCCAGCTGAAGCCTCGTCAGCTGGCCGCCCTGCTGGTGCTCTTCTACGGCGCGTTCTGGCTGTTCGGCCCCTGGGTCGTGGACCGGCTGGGGCGGATCGTGGGTCGCCGGGCCAGGCGCCCGGCCACGCTGCTCGCCGCGCGCCGGCTCAGCGACGACCCGCGCGGGGCCTGGCGCACCGTCAGCGGCCTGGTGCTCGCCGGGTTCGTGGCCGGGTTCTTCTCGGTCAGTACGCTCAGCATCGACGGCGCGAACCACCAGGGTCAGGTCGCGGTGATCACCGCGAACGCCGCCGACGCCCGGCACGCCGCCGCCGAGGCCCGCACGCTGCTGCACAGGGCCGACGTCACGGCGACCGTCACCGTGACGAACGAGGACGCCTATGACGGCCTGCTCGGTGGTGTGGACGGAGTGATCGCCCAGGTGTCCGGCGGCCGGGCGGCCATCGACACGGCGGTCACCGCGCTGACGCCCCTCGGGTCGGGCAGGTACCCGGTCACACAGGAGTACGTGTCCGCGCCGGACGACATCGTCATCGCCCGCGTCGCCACCGTCAGCACCGCGACCCTGGTGCTGAGTTTCCTCGTCGCCGCCGCCTCCGCAGGGCTGACGGCCGCAGCGAACGTCCTGGACCGACGCCGGGTGTACGGCCTGTTGCGGCTGTCCGGCGCCCCGCTGAAGATGCTGGATCGAGCCCGGATCCGCGAGACCGTCATCCCGTTGGCCGTGCTGGCAGGCGGCACCACCGCGATGGGCGTTTTCGGCGCCATGCAGCTCAACAAGGCCGCGGGCACCACGATGAACACCTCCGGCGCCGTGCAGCTGGTGATCTGCGTGACCGTCGGCGGGCTGGCCATGCTCGCTGCGATCACCGGCAGCAGGCCGCTGCTGCGCAGGGTGACACAGGGCCCGGCGCAGACGGCGGACTGACGCCGGGCCGACGGTCGGACCGCCGCGGCACACCGGACGGTCCCGGTCCACGTCGCACCCGGCGCAGGCGCCCGGCGCCTGCCGCCTGACGCAGTCCGGCGCGTGGTACGGCGCCAGGCGGCCGACGACGCTCTGGGGGACGTCAGTCCACGATCACCTCGCGGCCCGCCGCCGGATCCCGGCCGACGAGGGCGCCGCCGAAGTTCCCCTCGACCTCGGTCCTCTCCGCGGAGTTCGGGTACCGGTTCGTGCACGAGGTGCCCGCGCTGGAACCGGACATCAGACTCGAGCACGGACCCGGCTTGCGATCCGGCAGACCCAGGATGTGCCCGAGTTCGTGCGCGGAGATGCGGACCGTGTCATAGCCCTGGTCCACGGCCTGGCGGCCGATGTACACCGTGCCGCTGCCCAGGGCGGTGGGCAGGGCACGCGGCCAGCCGTCGTCCGCGAGGACGCGGATGTTCGCCCGTTGCCCGGCGGCAGCGGGCCGGAGCACCACGGCGTCGACGCTCTCGTTCCAGATCGCCGCGCCGCGGTCGACGGCGCTGCGGAACTCCGCGGAGCCGCCGGCGTCGTAGGTCAGGACACGGGCGGCGGCTGCCGGGGCGCTCGTGAGGCGAGGGGAGGCCGAGGCGTGACCGCCTGCCAGGGCCAGCGACATCAGACAGGCAGCGGCCAGGCCGCCGGTGAGCGTACGGACGTGCATGATCGACCTCCTTGTGGGGAAAGGGCAGTCGTGCTCATGACATTCAGGGAGTCCACTGCCCAGGCGGAGGCCCGACGAATCCAGTTCGGGTCAGGGCGCTAGGAGCGGTGGACGGTGACGCCGCCGACGAGGCCCCACGCGTCGATGCGCACCGTCGGGCCGCCCGGCTCACTCGGCCCTTCGTCCTTGACACCGCCGAGACGCAGCCCGCGGACCTCCACGGGGCCCCCTGACGTCACGGCGGACCCTGAGACTGACGCCGCCGATCAGGCTCAGCTTGGTGATGCGCAGCTCGGCGCTGTCGGGGATGTCGACGTCCGTCAGGTCGATGTCCGCGCCACCGATGAGGGAGGCGGTGACGGTCCGCTCGTGCAGGGTGGCTCCCGCCAGGCGGTGACCGCCGATCAGGCTCACCTTGACATCGGTCTTCTGCGGGCTCTTCCCGTTGTTCTTCGTCATGGGAAGTACCGTACGGACGAGGCGGTTCGGGGTGTCAGTGCCGCTCGTCCGGTGTTGCGTATGACAAGTGTCATGCCGCCGCCGGCTCGGCGCCCGGTCCCTGCGGCCTGGGGCGAGGACCGGCGTGCCGCGCCCGGGGACGTGCTCGCCGCGTTCGTGGCCGTCCTCGCTGCCCGACTCGTCGACCGCGAGGCCTCGATCAGCACGAGGCGGCCCGGGGTGCGGCGAGCGCGGCGACGGTGACAGGGCTCGCGCGGCTCACACGGCCATGGCCTCCTGGAGCCAGCGCGAGACCCGATAGGGCAGCCACCAGGCGAGCTCGCCGACGCGCAGGACGAGGTGCTCGGTCGTGAACTCCCGCAGGACGTCCGCGTCCACGTCGGCGTGGTGCACACCCGTACCCAGAAGGGCGATGGCCTCCCGGTAGCGGGGTTCGTCGGCGGTGAAGCGGCGCAGGTCCCCCCAACGGCGGTCCCGGATCTGGACGAACCCCGGCCCTTGACGCCAGACGAGCTTGCACAGGTAGTGCCGGGTCCGCCAGGCGTGCAGTGCCTCCTGCGCGTCTTCGAGACCGGTGATGGCGCGCGGCGGCTGAAGGTGGGACAGGACCTTCCAGTGGTGGGCGGACTCCCGGGGTGAGAGGCGAAGGTCCCAGTCGACGGAGACGGCGCGTGCGGTGAGGTCGCGGACCAGGCACAGCCGGTCGACGGCCCGGCGATGGGTCGTCGGATCGCCGGTGGACAGGTCGACGTCCGCGTCGAGTTCGGCGTGGCGCACGCCAAGGTCCCAGAGGCGTTCGACCTCGTGGGTCTGCGCGGTCACCGGGAGGGATCCCAGCGACATGCCCGGCAGAAGGCGGGCCTGCGGGTCGAAGTCGCGCCAGGCGCGTATCGCGAACTCCGGTGCGGTTGCTGTCATGCGTGGTCCTTCGTCCGGTTCGGGCGGCGGGCAGCGGTCGGCGGGCGGTCGACGGGTATCCCGTCCGGTGATCGGTGATCGGTGATCGGGGTCCGGCGCTCAGGACGGGACGGACGCGGGCTGCGTCCCCGCTCCGGTCGCCGCCGTGGTCTCCCCGCGGGTGTGGGTGTGGCGCATGTAGTCCAGGCGCAGCAGGTCCTGGTTCACGGCCGCGGGGGCGATGTGCACGTACTGGCCCGCGTCGGTGAACACCACACCGTGGGCGACCCACTCCTTGAGCAGCGCCTCCACGTCCGGCGCCGTGCACGACGCGCCCTCTGGGAGCCCGGCGGCCGATGTCAGCTTGCGGTGCAGCGCCGCGACGGTGTGCGGCTGGTCCAGGAGGCGGAAGGCGGCGGTCTCGAACGGATCGGTGAGCTGCATCGTCCGCCAGGGGAAGGACGGCCGCCTGCTGACCAGCAGAATCCGGTCGCCCAGGTCGGTGTGGGTGAGGCGGGCGTCGGCGTGGTGCTTCTTCCAGGCGGCGATGGCGTCGTTGAGGAGAGTGACCGTCGGTTCGCCGATGCCGCGCTCCGGAGCCTGGAAGACGTACGCGAGGTCGTGCAGTTCCGCCTCGGGCAGGTCGTAGGTGAACAGGTAGTGCTCCTCGGGCCGCAGCCCGGTGAAGCCCAGTTCCGGGCGTTTGAAGTACGGGCTGAAGCGTTCGATCGCGATGCGGGCGGACAGGTCGACCGGCGGGTTGAGGTGTTCCAGGGCGGGGAGCTGACGGATGACGGGTTCGTAGTCGTCCGGGGTCTCCCCGGGGAAGCCGTGCAGGTAGTTCCAGGACACCGACAGTCCGGTCTCGGCCGCGTCGCGGAGCATGCGGACGTTCTGGCAGCCGCTGACGCCCTTGTCCATGAGGTCGAGGACACGGCTGTTGAGGCTTTCGATGCCGGGCTGGACGTAGATGAGCCCGGCGTCCGCCAGCACCTGCAGCTGCGGGCGCCGCATGTTGGCCTTGATCTCGATGTGCATGCGCAGGTCGTAGCCGCTGTCGACGATGCGGGGCAGGACGGTGGACAGGTAGCGCATGTCCAGGATGTTGTCGACCACGTACATGTCGAGCACCCGGTGGCGCTCCGCCAGATCCATGATCTCCCGGTAGAAGGTGTCGGGGCTCTTGCTGCGGAACTCCATGAAGGAGCCGTTGAGGCCGCAGAAGGTGCAGTGGTGCTTCTCTCCCCACCAGCAGCCGCGCGCACCCTCCACGACCAGTTTGGGCTCCACCCAGTTGCGTGCCACGGACGCGGCGAGACGTTCGAAGTAGCCGCTGTAGTCGGGCGGCAGGATCGCCGCGGGCGGCAGCGGTCCGGTCGGCATGGGGTTGGCCGTGTGCCGGTCGTCCTGCGTGCGGTGGCACAGCCCCGGGACGGCCGCCGCGGCCGTCGGGTCGCCGTCGCGCAGCGCGGACAGCAGCCGGGGAAAGGCGTCCTCGCCCTCGCCGCGGACCACGTAGTCCACGAAGGGGAAGTTGCGGTGCACGGCGGCGCCCTGCTCGGCGTCGCAGTTGGCCCCGCCCATGACGGTCACGATGTGCGGGGCGAGGCGTTTGATCTGCCGGGCCGCCGCCAGCGCCGCGGTGTTCTGCTGGAAAGTGGAGGTGAACCCGACCACGTCGGGCTGAAGATCCACCACACGGCGGGCCACGTCCGCGACGAACTCGGGCACGAGCCGGTGGAGTTCACGGGTCATGCGCATCCTGGAGCGGCGCAGCTTCGACGCCATCACGTCGACGAACTCGGACTCCCTCCACTCCGGGTCGTCGTAGAGCGCCGAGGAGAACACCCAGTCACCGCAGCCGAGGAAGTAGGAGGACAGGGCGTAGTACTCGTAGTCCTCGGCGGTGAACTCGGTGCGGCTGGTGATCCAGTCGGTGAACTCCAGATTGGCGTGCAGCACCTCGCACGTCGCGTCCCGGACTTTGTCGTCGACGCTTCGTTTCAGGATGCCGAGCGCCAATGAGGGCAGGTCGATCGGGGACCAGGGCATGTTGACGAGAAGAACGCGCACGGTGGGCTCCTTGCGCACGGGCGGCCGGCAGGACGGGAGATGCGGGGAGCCCGGCCGGCCCTTGTCGCGTCGGGCCGGCCGGGCCGTGGGTCACTCCTCGTCGTCGCTCTCGGCGGCGTTGCGGAACGGGATCGTGATCGTGATGCCGATGCCCGGCTTGCGGTTCTCCTCGTCGCCCGCGAGCGGATCGTTGTGGATGATGTCCTTCTGCATGGTCGTCCTCCTTCTCGGGTTCATGGCGTGTGCTTCGGGCGGGTGGTGCTGTGCACGGCCCGGTCCCGTTGCGTCGGTCAGCAGCGGGACCGGGGTCCACCCGGCTGTGCCGGGGGACGCGAGGGGGCGCGGGGCGCCGGTACGGGCAGGTGCGTGCGCAGGAAGATCAGGGAACGACGCAGGACGGCGACGTGCGTCGCCCCGTCGTAGCCGTCGTGGCCGGTGTCGAGCCACATCTGCTCGTGGGCCACTCCCGCGGCGGTCAGGGCGTCGAGGTAGCTGCGGATCTGCTCGGGCGGGCACTTGACGTCCTTGTCCGCGCCGACCACGAGCAGAGGCGCCGTCACCTGCGGCGCGAAGGTGAGGGGCGAGCTGCGGGCGTAACGGTCGGGAACCTGTTGCGGAGTGCCGCCGAACCAGCGCACGTCGAGGGCGCGCAGCGCGGGTGTGGTCAGCCGGTGGGCGGTCACCCAGTCGGCGACGGGCTTCACCGCGACGCCGGCCTGCCACAGCCCGGGGCGGGTGCCGAGGGCGAGCAGCACCAGGTACGCCCCCCAGGAGACGCCCCACAGGGCGGTGGCGCGGTCGTCGGCGAGCCCGCGACGGACGAGGTCGGCCCGGACGGCGGCCAGGTCGTCGACCTGTGGATGACCGACGCCTGCCGCGAGCGCCCGTCGCCAGGCGGGGCCGTAGCCGGTCGAGCCGCGGTAGTTGACCCGTGCGACGGCATAGCCGGAGGCCACCAGGGAGTGCACCGTGGCGTCGTACGCGTCCCGGTCGTGGTCGGCGGGCCCGCCGTGCACCAGGAACACGGTCGGCGGTGGCACGGGGTCGCCGCCGGGGCCCGCGTCGGAGTGCGGGCGGTCGCCGGCGGGCGGGCGGCCTTCGGAGAGCGGCAGGCTGAGCAGGGTGTGGACCGGGCCGTGTGGCGTCGGGGTCCACAGCTCGGTGTGCCGTCCGGGAACGCGGGGCAGGAGACCGGGCGTCGGCAGGGCGACCCCGTCGGTGGCGCGCGGCACGGGCGGGTGGGCGGTGTCCGTCCACAGGTAGTGCAGGGCCCCGCCCGCGCGCGGGGCCGCGTCGAGCAGGGTGCCCGGGGCGGTCGGGACGATACGGCGGGTACGGCGGTGCAGGGACACCCGGTGCAGCAGCGAGCGTCCGTGGCGCTCCTGACGCACCAGCACGTCGTCGGTGTCGGGGTACCAGTGGGCGGTGATCTCCGTGTCGAAATCGCACCAGGGGTGGGTCACGAGGCCGCGGTGCGGTGTCCACGTGGCCAGCTGGTAGCCGTCCTCCAGTTCGTGCACCAGCAGCAGTTCGCGACGGCCCGGCCGTGGCGAGAAGCCCCGGCACCACAGTCTTCCCTCGGGGCTGCCCGCTTCGGGCAGTTCGGCGACGACCCGGCCCGTCGAGGTGACGACGCTGACGCTCGCGTCGCCGTCGGACACGATCGCGAGGGCCACCAGGTCGCCCTCCGGCGTGACACCGCCCAGCCGGCCCTCCCCGGTGACGCCGAAGACGTCGCGTGGGGCCCGGCCGCGCCGGCCCAGCAGCAGCCGGGTGCCGCCGTCGCGGGGTGCGAGCGCCGCGGCGACCGTCCCGTCGGCCGTGACCGCCAGTCCGCGCGGGAGGCCTGCCGGGGCCCCTGGCAGGCCGGGCAGCCGGCAGCCCCCGTCGAACGGCTGGAACCACCAGTGCCCCCGGCCGGCGGCGTCCTCGTCGAACCACCATACGTACGCGTCGGAGTCGACGGCGCAGTGCACCGTGCCCTCGGGCCGGTCGGTGACCTGTCGTGTGCGTCGGGTGGCCGCGTCCCAGGTGAAGACCTCGCATCGGCCGTCGGCGTCGGCCGTCAGCACCATGCGCCGGGCGTCGCCGGGGCACACGTGCGGCAGCGCGCTGAGGTAGACCCTGAAGGCGTCACCCACGGCCGTCCCCCGTCCCCGCCCTGCTGTGCGCGGCGGCCGACGCCCCCGCGCGCAGCACGGCTGTGGCTCTGAGCTGCGTGTACAGGGCGAGGGCGGCGAACAGCGCGGTGCACAGCAACGCGGGCGTGCGGACGGTGCCTGCGGTGACGAGGACGCCGGCGAGCGGCGGTGCGCTCGCCGCTGCCAGCGCGGAGGCCGAGCCGAGCACACTCGCGGTGCGCGACTGGAGGGCGACGGGTGTGCACGCCACGGCGGCACTGGACAGGACCACGGTGATCAACGGCACGAGCAAGGACAGCCCGGCGAACGCCGCTCCCCAGCCGATCGCGCCCTGCGCCCACACCAGCGAGCCGCAGGGAAGGGGCAACAGCCAGGCTGCCAGGGTCAGTAGGCGTACCGCACCGAGCCGTCGCACCAGGGGGGCGGCGACCAGCGAGCCCAGCAGACCGGCGGCTCCGGCCGTGGCGAGGACCAGGCCGGCGGCAGCGCTTCGTGCGTCGCCGCCCAGCCGGAACAGCGCGGTGTAGAACAGCAGCGTCAGGGCGCCCCCGGCCGTCGACGTCCAGACCAGGACGAGGCGCAGCACGGGGGAGGCGGCCACCGTCACCACACCGGCTTTCGCGGCGCCCAGCCGGTCGGTCCACGATGCGCGCCGGCCGGTATCCCTACCGGTGCCGGCATCAATACCGGCACCGCTACCGGTGCCTGACGGCCTGTGCGGGGCCGTGGCGGGGGCGGGGGAGTCGAGGGGAGTGCGGAGGGCTCGTACGCCCAGTGCTGCCGCCGCGTAGGTGAGGGCGTCGGCCAGGAACGGCACGGGCCGGGCGAGCTGGAAGAGGGCACCGCCGAGCGCCGGACCCGCGATGAGCGAAACCTGGTCGCCCACCTGCATACCGGCTGCCGCCCGCGGCAGTTCCTCGACGCCGGCCAGGTGGACGAGGGCCCCGCGCGAAGCCGCCTCGTAGGCGACGGCGCACAGCCGCTCCGCCATGGCCAAGGACACCACGACCCATAACGCGGGGCGGCCCAGACAGACGAGAGCCAGTGCCCCCGTCGCGAGGGCTGCGAGCGCCGCAGCCCCCGTCATCAGGCGTCTTCGCCGTCCCCGGTCCGCAGGTATCGCGAGCAGCGGTCCGAGGACGACCCCGGTGAGCGCGGCGACGCCGGCGAGCGAGCCCGCGGTGCCAGGACCGTGGCCGAGTTCCAGGAGCAGCAGCGGAAGGACCAGCCCGGAGGCCTGGCTGCCGAGTCCGTCGACCGCGTTGACCCACCACAGGATCCTGAGGTCCCGGTGCACCGGTGCGGGCGGATCGGCCGACGGGGCCGGACGCTTCAGGTCGCGCGGCGTGTCGGCGGCGGGCAGCTGCTCGTCGTGCGCTGGTACGGGCCCCCGGGGAGGCCGGCGGATCGGTGACGCGTCGACGATCCCCACCTCCCCCGTGCGCCCGGGACGTCGCGCCGTACGGCCGACATCCAGGTGGCGAATGTGTGCGAGTCGTGAAAGTGAGCGGGAGCCTAACCATTGCTCAGCGTCAGCGACAAGTGCCGCACAGTACGCAGTCGTCGCCTCATACGGCGACATATGGCCGACGACCGACTGTTCACGAACAAGCGCCCGTGCAGGCGGTGCGGGACGGACGCAGGGGCCGGCGCTTCACCGGGGCCAGGGATTCCGCTTCACATCCGCATATCCACGGCGTCGCCCTTTCGACGGCGTGTCACGCCGTCCGCACCGCCCGGAGCGTGTCCATGGCACGGCACGTGTCCGTGTTCTCCGTGTCCCGTGCGCCGCTCGGCCGGAGCGCCCGGTCCGGGCAACGGTTGCGCAGCCGAACGAGGAAGCCCGCGAACGACGCCGACGATGCGCGGGACACTCCGCCGACGGGCCGCCCGGCACCGCGACGCGATCTGCCGCGACGACGGTGCGTGTGCGCGGTATTGGCCGACAATCCGCTGCCGGGCCGCCCGCCCGCGTTCTGTCCCCCGGCCGTGGGATCCCGCGCTGACTCAGGGCCGGCGCCGGTCCCGCTCGAAGGTGAGACAGGCGTATCGCTCGCCCGCCTGAGGCGCGCGGGTCCAGGACCGGGTCGTGAAGGTGCGCAGCCTGCCCTGTGTCAGTGCGAAGCGGGGGAGCGACAGACCGAGTTCGAGGTGCAGGGCCTCCAGCACGCGCAGCTCGTTGTCGAGTTCACTCGTCTCCGGACGGAACAGCCGCACGGGGTCCAGGCGCTCGGGTATCTCGCCGGAGCGCCGTGTCTCCGTACCGCGCACGGTGAACGCGTAGAGCTCCCGGCCCAGCTCGGCGACCGAGAGATGGAAAGCGGCAGGGCGATGCCGCGGGGACGCCGCCCGCGGGTCGCGCCACACGACCACCGCTCGGCCCGACGCGGAGGCCGCCGCAGCGGGCGAGGTGAACCGTTCGTTCAGATGGCGACCGCACGTGCCGTCGAAGGCGAAGGCCCACGCCTGCGCGGTGCGCCCGACGGCGACCACCGCACGGTCCTCCCAGTGTTCCACCCGTTCCACGCCGTCGCGCTCGCGGGGCCTGAAGGCTCGCCAGGACAACTCGCGCGCCGTGGCGGGGACGTCCAGTTCGGCGCCCTCCTGCCCGAGCAGGGCGGGCAGCGCGGCGGGGTCCGCACCCTCGACCCAGACACAGCGGTATCCGTCGAGCGGCTGCCCGTCGACCGTTGGCCCGGTCAGCCAGGCGAGGCCCGGCGGGTCGAGATCGGGCACCGGATCGGGCGCCGTGTCACGAGCGGCGCCCGCCTCTCCGGCCCGCGGTGTGGAGAGGATCTCCCGTCCGCGCTCCGGGGTGATCAGCGGGCCGAGGAACGGATCGGCGAGCAGCCCGATCGGGGCGATGAGCTCGGGTCCCGGCGGCTCCCACGACGCAAGCCCGTCCCGCAGCACCCGCCACGCCGCGTCGGTCGCGCCCCAGCGGGCCTCCTCCCAGGCCTCGGCGACGGCCCGTCCCCATGGGCCGGGCGGCGCGTAGCGGTGGACACCGTCCCGCATCGCGCTCAGCACGGTCTCGGCGGTCCTGCGGTCCACGCCGCGGGCGGCCATCATTCCGAGCCAGTGGTCGTCCCCGCCCAGCCGCCACTCGCCGCGGGCCGGCGTCATGGCCTCCACCGGAAGAACCTCCGGAAGGTACCGCGGGTCGGCCGCGAGGAAGCCGTAGTCCTGTGAGCGGCCCGGTGTCGTCAGGTGCTGCAACTGCTGCAGCAGGACGCGGCTGTGCGGCCGTCCGAAGGACCGCGCCTCCTCGAGCAGGGGCAGGGCCTCTTCATGGCGTCCGCGCAAAGCCAGCCGACGGGCCTCCTCCACCCGGGCGTCCTGGAGGCGCGTGGTCGCGTTCACGAAGTCGGGTCTGCCCGCCCGGCTGCCGTGGAAGCCTCGGTACACGGCCTCCATGTACGCGCGAAACGACGGGTGGCGTGCGGGCAGCTCACCGCTCCACCCCTGGTACACGTAGAGCGCCCACTCGCCGTCCTGGTCGCTGTCGCCGGGGTCGAGCAGGGCGTGGGACATGTCCGAGTCCGTCTCCAGCCGCAGCGCCCGTTGCCACATCCCGGCCAGCAGGACGTCCTCCTCGCGCGGGGCGTCGCCCAGTTCCTGCTCGTACAGCGGAGTGAGGCCGTGCGGATCCTGGAACCAGCCGATGTCCGCGACGCCGCCGAGCGTGTAGACGCCGGCCGTCTGGTCCACACGCCATCCGTCACTCGCGGCCAGGAAGGCCCGGTACGAGGGCGGCAGCCGCCGCCCCAGCCGCTCCTCGGCCGCGGCGAGCGCCGCCTCGTCCGCCCCGGGCCTGCCCAAGGACTCGCTGTCCCCGGAGTCGTCCTCGGGATCGTCCGGGACCCACTCTGCCTGCCAACGTCCCAGGAAGTCGTGCCAGTCGAAAGGCTCACCGCTCATGCCCCGATGGTGCCATCAGGCACTGACAGCGCCCGGGTGGACCGGCACCTGCACCGCTACGGGGCGGCGCGATGCCCCTCGCCGCCGCTGCCGGCGCCCAGCCCGGCGAGCAGGCGCAGTCCGTCCTCGGTGGGGCTGCCGGGAGGCGCGGACAGCACCAGCAGTTCCCTGGCGGACGCGTCCGGCAGCGCGAAGTTCTCCTGGTGCAGCTCCAGCAGACCGACCAGGGGATGCCGGTACGCCTTGCGTCCGTGGGTGCGGGCGCGCACGTCGGCACGGGCCCAGAGGCGGCGGAAGCGCTCGCTGCCCATCGCCAGCTCGCCGATGAGCGAGGCCAGCCGCGGATCCTCGGGGAACTGGCCGACGGACAGGCGCAGGTGCCCGACCACGTCGCGGGTGCACTTCTCCCAGTCCCCGTACAGGCCGCGCTCGGCCTCCTCGAGGAAGATGTGACGGGCGGTGTTCATGCCCGCCGTCGGCCGACCGTAGAGGAGGTGGGCGAGGCGGTTCCCGGCGAGAACGTCCAGGCGGTGGTCCACAATGAGCGCGGGTGCGTCGGCGACCAGGTCGAGGACGCGCAGGAGTTCCGGCCGCAGCCGTCCGCCCGGCGCCTTCGCGCGGCGGCGGCGCTGCCCGGCGAGCCGGCCGAGGTGACCGCGTTCGGTCTCGTCGAGGCCGAGGACGCCGGCGAGCGCGTCGAGGACCTGCTCGGACGGCTGTGTGGCGCGGCCCTGCTCCAGGCGCACGTAGTAGTCGACGCTGACCCCGGAGAGGTGCGCGACCTCTTCCCGGCGCAGCCCTTCGACCCGGCGGCGACCGTCGGCGGGAATGCCGACGACCGCGGGGTCGACCCTGGAACGCCGGGTCCGAAGAAAGCCCGCAAGATCGTCCATGTCCCCAGTATGGCCTCGGACGGTGCCCACGAGGGTGGCCCTGCCGTTACCAGGAAGTCCCGTCCGACGGACCGGGCGCCCCTGAACGCGGGGCGCACCGGTGCCCAGAATCGAGGGCATCCGATCCGAAGGAGTTCCCATGAAGACGTTGATCGTCTACGCCCACCCGGAGCCGAAGTCGCTCAACGGCTCGCTCAAGGACCTCGCGGTGACCACCTTGGAGAGCGCCGGGCACGAGGTGCGGGTGAGCGACCTGTACGCGATGAACTGGAAGGCGGTCGTGGACGCCGACGACTACGGCCCCGGCGCCTCACGCCCCTTGAAGGTCGTCGCGGATTCGGGGCGGGCCTTCGACGCCGGGACACTCACCGCGGACGTCATCGCCGAGCAGGACAAGCTGCTGTGGGCCGACACGATCGTCTTCCAGTTCCCGTTGTGGTGGTACACGATGCCCGCGATCCTCAAGGGCTGGGTGGACCGGGTGTTCACCTGCCACTTCGCGTACGGCGTGGGCGAGCACAGCGACACCCGGTACGGCGAGCGCTACGGGGAAGGCGCCCTCGCGGGCAGGAGGGCCCTGCTGTCGGTGACCGTCGGTGGCCCGGAGGCTCACTACGCGGCTCGCGGGATCAACGGCCCCATCGACGATCTGCTGTTCCCGATCCACCACGGCATCCTGTACTACCCGGGCATCGAGGTACTGCCGCCGTTCGTGCTGTACGGCGCCGACCGGATGACCGACGCGGACCGTCCGGACATCGCGAAGGCCTGGGAACGACGCCTGCTCACCCTGGAGTCGACGGAGCCGATCGCGTACCGGCGACAGAACTTCGGCGACTACGACATCCCTTCGCTGCAGCTGAGGGAGGGACTGGAGCCCGCGGGCCGCACGGGTTTCGGGCTGCACGTGCGCTGAGTCGACACCGGCGGCCGCGGCCGTCTGGACGGGCCGGGTCTTCGTCGACTGCGAGCATGTCTTCGACGGCTTGCCGGCGTGAGTGAGTGGGGGGTGACACAAGTAGCGGGCCCGGCCGGGCGGTCAGAGGCCGCCCGTGTCGAGGAGCCGGTTGGGGGTGTCGGAGCGGACGCCGTGCAGAACGCCGCGGGTGGCCGTGTGGTCGAGCCAGACGTGGACCTGCTGTGCCGTGGCGTGCGGGTGTGCCGAGAGGTACAGGGCGATCACGCCGGTGGCATGGGGTGCGGCCCAGGACGTCGCGCCGCCGTCCTCCGTCGCCGTGCCGCCTCCGGCCAGGGCGGCGGTCACCTTCTGCCCGGGCGCGTAGAGGTCCACGCACCGTCCGTAGCCCGAACCGTAGGAGCCGCTGTCGTTCCACACGCGGTCGGCCGGGGTGGAGGCCGCGACGACGATCGTGCCCGGGACGCCGGCCGGGGAGTGCTTGCAGGCGTCGTCGTGGTAGTTGCCGGCTGACACGACCGTCGGAATGCCCGCGTCGACCATCTTCTTCACCGCGGTCTCCAGGGCCGCCGACCGGTGGCCGAGGTTGAGCGACATGTTCACCACGGCGGGCTTCTGCGCGTGAGCCGTGACCCACTTGACCGACTTGACCAGCGCTGCCTCGGCTGCAGCCGGGGAGCCGCCGCCCTCGCTCTCGCACACGATGCCCTGAACCCGTACCAGGTCCGCCTTGGGAGCCACCCCGTACTTCGCCCCGCCGATGACGCCCGTGACGAACGTGCCGTGGCCCACCCCGTCTTCGCCGAAACAGTCGCCGGAGTCCTTCGGGCCCACGAAGTCGGCGCCGAGGCGGGCGCGTCCGCCGAACTCCTTGTGGGCGATGTCCATTCCGGTGTCGATCACATACACATGGACGCCCTTGCCCGTGGCGGTGGTGGTGAGCTTCCCGTTCAGCGGCCGTGACCGCTGGTCCAGAATGTCCAGGTTCCACGGAACGTGCCGGGTGAGGGACGATGCCGTGCCCTGCGCGTTCGCGGACAGCTTCTCCACCGTGGCGGGGGACGTCGGCGTCGCACCGGACCGCGCCGCGTCCCCGGAGGACGCCACGGACCGCCCCTCGCCCTGGGCGGGCAGCGCGCCGCCGTGCCCGGACGTCGCGCCCGCCTTCCCGCCGCCGCAGGCCGAGGCTCCGAGCACCGTCGCCATGGCCACCACCAGGAGACCCGTCTTCGTCATGTTCCGTGTCACAGCGTCCCCCAGCTCCGGCCTCGTCCACAGTCGGCGCAGAAGACGACGACGGGCGGCGCGCGGTTCCCGGGGCACGTCGGTCCGACCTCCCGCGGATCGGAGCGGGCGCTCTTCGAGCGGCTGTCACGTCGGCGAGGAACGGGGGCGCGTCCTCCTCGGCGGTGTTCTGCGCTATCCGGTGACCAAGGTCGTCACGCTCTGAGCCGGGAGCTGGGCGGTGAAGGCGCCGTTGGCCACGGTGATCCTGCTCTGGGGCGCGAGGTTCCGGCTCGCGTCGGTCAACCAGGAGGACACGCCGGACGAGCCGTTGTTCCGCAGCGTGAACTGCTGGCTCACCGCCGAGGTTCCCTTGTTGACGGCGACGATGACCACCCGGGAGTCGCTGCCTCGGTACGCGGAGGTGTAGACGTTCGACTGGGGGGTGGCGGTCACGGCGATCCGCACGTGTCCAGGGCGGACGAACTTGGCGAAGTGCGCCATGCCGGCGCCGCGTTTGCTGATCCGCCCGTCCTCCCGCATGGGTCCGTAGCCGCGCCGGATGTACCACCACACGTAGGCCTGGAACTCGGCGTCCACCATCGCGCGGTGGATGTGTTCCGCGACGTCGAGAGCCTGGGGCCACAGATCGGCCGAATCGGTGCTGTTGGGGTAGTAGACCTCGGTCATCCAGAGTTCCTTGCCCCCGCCCTTCTGCTTGAAGAGGGGGTAGGGGAAGTTCGAGAACGACGTGCCGTAGAGGTGCGCCCCGAGGATGTCCAGGTTCGCGAGCGCCGCGGCGTCGTTGAGGACGGGGTCGGAGAAGCTCTTCACGTACTGGAAGGACTCCGGGGCGATGACCCTGGTGCTGATGGACCCGGCGTTCTCCCGCAGGAACCTGGTCATCTCGCTCGGCGTCCACCACGTCCAGTCATGGGCGTAGTCGGGCTCGTTCTGCACGGAGATGGCGTACAGATTCACTCCGTTGCTCTTCATGAAGGCGACGAAGTCGTTCAGGTGCTGCGCGTAGGCGCCGTACATGGAGTAGCGGAGCCGTTTGGCGTTGGTCTGCTGGCCTCGGACGAAGGTCTCGACCATGGCGGCGGGAGGATTCCACGGCGAGGCGAACACGGTCGCCCCGAGTTCCACGGCGCGCTTGGCCGTTGCGACTTCGCGGCTCCAGTTCGCGCGGTCCTCGGCGACGGGGATCCTCAGCACGGAGAACCCGAGCTGGCCTTCGCCGTTGCCGAAGGCCGTGTCCCTCTGGGCGGCGGTCAGGTCGCCGATCCAGAGCGGGTGGTTCATGCCGCCGAATCCCCGGATCGTCTGCCGTGTCGCCGACGGGTCCACGATCACCGGAGCCGCTGCCGCGGACGGTGTGCGGGACGCCCCGGCAGCCGGCGCCGCGGTCACGAGGACGGGAAGCGCGCTCATCGTCGCCAGAACGGCGCGGCGGCTGGGTAATTCCGGCCCGGTGCTGCCGGCTGCGCGGTCGTGTGACGCCATGGTTCCTCCTGGACTCGGCGCTGACGTGTGCCTGCTCGTCCCCGTGTCGGTTGCTGCGCCTCGGCACGTGGCGGTGCACGGTGCCGAAGAATTTCGCCGTCGGTGTGCTGATCGGCGGTGGTCGCCCGCAACGGCGCGCAGGTGGGCGTCGGTCGGTCGAACTCTCGGGCAGGGCAGGACCGCGAGGTCGTGGGAGCGCTCCCGCGGCTCCCCCGCCGGCGAATGTTTCGGAAGGTGGACCGATCGTGTAGCAAGCGGTGTAGAGGACCGTAGGTGCACCCCCTTGCATCGTCAAGCCTCAGGGAACCCCGGTCGCGCGACCGGCAGGCAGCCGTCAGCAGGATCACGACGAGTGGGGCGTCGGGCTTCCCACCGTGTTCCGGTGTCCTCACCGAGTGGCGGGCGCGGGCTGTCACGCGGGCAGGGAGTCCCTCATCGACCGCGCGGTGGCGCTCGCGTCGTACCCGTCGGCGACGCCCGGCACGAGGATGATGTCGCCCTCGATGTGCCGCGAACGCAGTGGGGCGATCTCCTGATACGCGTCCGAGCCCCACCATGTCTGTGCCCGGGCGAGCGAGGGAAAGCCGATGACCACGACGTGTCCGGGCCAGCTGCCCTCCTTCACCTCGTGCTGTGCGCCGTGCACCAGGAAACGGCCCCCGTACGGTGCGAAGGTGTCCGTGATGCGCTCGATGTACTCGGCTATGTCCCCATGGGGAGCAGCCGCTTGCAGGTGCGCGATCGCGTAGGCAGACATGGCGTCCTCCGGGCTCGTCGGTCCTTTGTGCCGATGATCCTGGCACCACGCCGTGCAGCGGTCGATGACCTCTCAGGTAGGTGCGCATGGGCCCGTGGTCCCGGCCGCGACCACGGGCCCATGCCGTCGGCCGGGTCCCGTGGTCGTGTCCTCGGGACCCGGCCGGAGCCGAGGGTGCTCAGCGCCCGTCGCGCAGCAGTGCGCAGACGAAGTTCTCCTGGACGGCGCGCAGCCGCTCGAGCCGCGCGGGATCGCCGGCCGCGTTGATCTGGCTCGTGAGCGAGAACGTCAGTGAGCGCCGGCCGTCGGGCGTGGCGGCCACCAGTTGCGTGTAGCCGGGGAAGTTGCCGGTGTGGCCCAGCACGACACCGCACCGTGTCGTGTAGCGGAAGACGGCCAGGCCGGCGGCGTTGCGTCCCGGGCCCGCGGGCACGGACGCACCCGCGATCCAGCGGCGCTGCTCTCGCACGAGGCGTTTGCCGTAGAGCGCGCCTGACGCGTAGCCGCGGATGAAACGGGTCATGTCGAGCGGTGTGGAGACGATGCCGCCGGACGCCCATGCACCGGAGGCGCTGACCAGCTCGCTGACGTCCTCCGGAGATGCGGGGTCGCTCATGTCGTACCCGTGCAGGTAGGGCTCGGGCATGCGGTAGCCCTGCGGGAGACTGGTGTCGCGCAGCCCGAGCGGCCGGTAGACCAGTCGCTGCAGGAGCTGTTCGTACGGGGTGCCGGTAGCCGCTTCCGCCATCAGGGCCACGGCGATGTTGTCGGAGTTGGAGTACGCGTACCGGCTGCCCGGGGCGAACAGCAAGGGCTCGCCGGCCACGTAGTCGAGCAGGTGGCGGGAGTCGAAGTGGTGGCGCGGATCGGCGGCGAGCTCCGCCATGAAGCCAGGGGACTGCGAGTAGTCCGGCAGTCCGCTGGTGTGGTGCAGCAGCTGCCGCAGCGTCACCTGGCCCCATGCGGCCGGGAGCTGCGGGAGGCGCTTGCGCAGGGTGTCGTCCAGACGCAGTGTGCCACGGTCGACGAGGGACAGGGCCACTGCTCCGCTGAAGGCCTTGGCCGTGCTCGCGATCCGCATGTGGTCGTTGACGCGCGGCGGGCGGCCCGTCGCGAGGTCCGCGGCGCCGGCCCGGAACACACGGGTCTGCTTGCCGTCGCGCAGGACGGCGATGACGGCGGGGGGACCGCCCGGCTCACGCACGAACTGCTCGATCTGACGCTGGAGCGTGCGATCGCCCGTCGGCCCGGCAGTGCCGGCGGCGGTGCCCGCGGTGACCGGTGCCAGTACCGCCAACGAAGCGGCCGCGAAGACGAGCACGGTCCTTCGACGTGATCGCCTGAAGGCACGGGGAGGCCGAGCGGGGCGTGGTGACATCGAGACTCCTGACGGTGGTCGACGGCATGGCAGCTCAAGCCTCACCGGCCCCGCACGCCGACGCCGATTCCTGTTGCTGCAAACAGCCCAGTGCATCTTCCGGGTCTGCGCCGGCGCGTCTGCAGAACGCGCTCAGCCGCGAAGCGGTGCGTCTCGTCGAGCGGGCGCGGTGCCCCCTGAGGATCTCGACAAGCGCGTGATCGACGCGCTGGGCCTGCGTCGGACGGGCTGGCGGAGCGGCCTGGCAGGCGCTCGGGCTCCCGGTCGATCACCGACCGGAGCGTCTTCGCGTGAGCGTCCGATGGCCGAACCGACCCCTGGTCGTGCACCTGGGGACTCGGCACGACGGAGTCCGGAACCGACGCCGGACCACGGCAGGACAGCCGCCGCCGCGACGTCGGATCGTGTGGTGATGTCGGCGACGGTGTTCGGGTTCGGTGACCGGTTGGTGAAGGTCGCGTTCATGGCCCTCCGCCGGGCCCGCAACGCCGCTTCGCCGTGCCCCCGGGCCGCTAGAGTGCCCGCACCGTCGCCACAGTTCCGGAAATGCGCCGGCCGCCCCACACACCGGTGCGCCCCTCCGGGCCTGGCCGGCGCGGCGTCCGCACGGGGACCGCTCCCCGCCCCGCCCCCCATCGCCCCGGAAGGCGCCCGCCGTGACCACCCGCACCACCCGCACCTCCGCTCGTGCACGTCGCCTCGCCATAGCCGTCGTCGCCTGCCTCTCCCCCCTCTCCCTCACCGCCTGCGGCCTCGTCGACTCCGTCGGGGACGACGCGAAGACCCCGTCCAGAAGCGACGACATCACGGTCGGCCTCCTCCTGCCCGACACCGAGACCAGCCGCTTCGAGAAGTTCGACTATCCGCTCATCAAGAAGGACGTCGCCGACCTCACCGACGGCAAGGGCACGGTGAAGTACGCCAACGCCGGGGCGGACGCGGGCGTGCAGCTCAAGCAACTCGAGGACATGATCACCGCCAAGGTGGACGTGATCCTCGTGGACGCGGTGGACGCCCGGGGCATCAAGAGCGGGGTCGAGAAGGCCAAGGAGGCCGGCATCCCCGTCATCGCGTACGACCGGCTCGCCCAGGGGCCGATCGACGCCTACGTCTCGCACGACAACGAACTCGTCGGCGAGGTCCAGGGCCGCTCGCTCCGGGAGGCGCTCGGCGGCAAGGCGGCCACCAGCAAGATCATCATGATGAACGGCTCGCCGGAGGACCCCAACACCGCTCTGTTCAAGGAGGGCGCGCTCAACGAGCTCAAGGGCAACGTCGTCATCGCCGAGACCTACTCCACCTCGCGTTGGCTGCCCAGCGTGGCGAAGGCCAATATGAAGAAGGCGATCCGAGCCGTCGGACTGAAGGGCATCGCCGCCGTCTACTCGGCGAACGACGGCATGGCGGGAGCCGTCATCGACGCGATGAAGGAGGCGGGCGCCACCAGCCTTCCGCCGGTGACCGGGCAGGACGCGGACCTGGCGGCCGTGCAACGGATCGTCTCGGGCGAGCAGTACATGACCGTGTACAAGCCGTTCCTCCTGGAGGCGGAGCAGGCCGCGAAGATGGCGGTGGCCAAGGTGCAGGGGCGCTCACTCGAGTTCGACGCGCTGACCCGCGACAAGGTCGACAGCCCGACCAGGGAGGGGATTCCGGCGAGCCTGGTGCCGGTGGTCGCCGTCACGAAGGACAACATCGAGGACACGGTCGTCCGGGACGGCGTCTACACCGTCAAGCAGATCTGCACCGCCGAGTACAAGGCGGACTGTGCCGCCATCGGCCTGAAGTAGCGTCCACGGCACGCGCCTTCACACGGCCCCGCACCACGACGCCCCGCACGCTGCGGTCGGATCCGGCGAGGCGCCTCCCGGCCCACGCCGGGTGACGTTCCCGCAGTCGGTGTCATGAGACCGGTGGCGAGGGGCACTCGCGTCGGCATGCAGGGAGACGAGACGTATGTGAGGAGCGGCTCGCGCGCCGGTCGTGGACCCGGGGCGCAGTCCTCGCCGCGGGGCGGCGGGGGCAGGCATCGGCGCCCCGGCAGGCGAGAGGGCCGGTGGCACCGCAGACTTCTGGCCTGTCGCGCGGTTCGGCTGATGCCCGCGGTGTCTCCTCGAGGACCGGACGAGGAGTGCCTGCTGCTGGTGCACGTCCGCAAGGTGGTCGGGCAGGTGACGTACCGGGTGTGCGGCGAGTGCGCGGACGGGGTGATCACCGAGATCGTCCTCGACGAACCGTTCCGTACCTGCGGGCTGGGCACGAGGGCGCTGTCGCATCTGCGCGCCAGGTACCCCGAACTGACGTGGCGCACCACGCTCGACACCCGCCTCACGCGTGACCTGATGCACCGGCAGCGCATCCCCAGGGCGGGCGCGGCGGGAACGTGCTCGCACGTCAGGTCTTCCGCAGCCGGTCACCGCCAGGAGTAGGCGGATCCGCACGGCGCCGGCACGGCGCAGGCGCGGGGCGGGGCGCGGCGGCTCAGGCGGGCGGCGCGCTGTCGCGGGGCTGGTCGGGGGAGTGGCCCGTGCGGCGTTCCCGGGCGGGAGGACACCGGCGGTTACCCTCACGCCGTGTGAGGGGACCGTCCGGGAAGGAGGACCCAAGGGCAGTGCTCCGTCGTGAGCGTCTGTTGAGGACGCTGACCTTCTGTCTTCGACCCGCCTTCGCCCTGCGCGTCGTCGGCCGGTTCCAGGCGGTCATCGGGTTCGACCGTTCGATGGCGCTGGCGTCGAGCGCGTTCACCGCGCTGGTCCCGCTCACGGTCCTGGCCGGGGCCGTGCTGGGCGGCATGGTCCAGATCGACACGGCGCAGCGGATCATCCAACGGTACGACCTGGACGGGGCGGGCGCGGAGGCCGTGACGTACCTGTTCTCACCGTCGCAGGAGGCGAGCGCCGGCACCGGCGTGCTCGGTGTGCTCTTCCTGACTGTCTCCGTGCTGAGCTTCGCGCGCGCCGCGCAGCGGCTGATCGAGCAGACCTGGGGGCTCTCACCGCTCAGCGTGCGCAACTCACGCAACGGCCTGTGGTGGGTCTTCTGCCTCGGCGGCTACGCCCTCGTCAGCGGATGGATCTCCGCGGTGCTCGGCGAATGGGCGGGCGGGCTGCCGGCGGCGGTGTGCCAGGCTGCGGTGAGCGCGGTGTTCCTGGTGTGGAGCGGCCGGCTCCTGTCGGCGAAGCGGGTCCCGGCCGCCGAGCTGATCCCGTTCGGGGTCACGGGGGCGGTGCTCGTCAGTGTGTATTCCTGGGGGGCGACCCTCTACCTGCCGCGTCTGTTCAACTCCTACGCCGACCGCTACGGCGTGGTCGGCGCCGTCTTCGCCATGCTCTCGGCTTTGTTCGCCGCCATGTTCGTCATCGTCGCCTCGGCGGTGCTGGGGCGTGAGGTGAGCGAGGAGCTCGCGCGTATCCGCCAGGGACGGCGCCCCTCCGAGCACGAGGTCCGCCAGGAGTGGGAGGACCTGCGGGAACAGGCGCGTTCACGCTGGCGCAGGGTGCGCGAGGACGTGGTCCGTCGTCGTGGGAAGCGCGGCGCGACGGGACCGTGAGCGGGAGACGCCTGGGCCGGGCGGCCGGCCCGGCAGCCGTCGGCCGCCTCGTCGGCGGGGATGCAGGACACGGAGCAACGCGCGGTGCTCGGCATGACAAGCTGTGCTTTCCACTGCCCGGTCCCAGGAGGTCACCATGGCTGGAGAGTCTTCACCGCCCGAAAGCGCGGAACCCGTCGACGGCGAGAAGGGCGCCCCCGCGCCCGACGCCGACGGTCAGGACGACTTGAAGCGCAAGTTCCGAGAAGCTCTGGCGCGCAAGCGAGGGTTGCAGGCGGACGCCGCCGACGTCGCTGCGAACAGCGACACGTCGAAGGTTCACGGCACGCACGGGCCGGCTGCCAGCCAGCGCTCGTTCCGTCGCAAGAGCGGCTGAGTTCCAGGGCGTGTTCCGAACGCCGCGTCGTCTGCCCGAAGCGCAGAGGGGCCTTTCGGAACACGCCCTGGGCGGGCATGCGTCGTCCCCACTGCCCTGGGGGGGGTGGGCGTGGGGACGACGGAGCTCGGTGGCCGGGGGGAGGGCCTTGTTCCGAGCTGTAGGACACGCATTCTCGCGATCCGGGGATGTACGCGTACGACGCCACGTTTGTGGCGTAGATCACATCCCGTGCAGGCGGCTGATCACGCAGAGCGGCGCCGGAAGCCCGCTCCGAGGGGAGCGGGAGACATGGCGACCGGGGGTGCCTGCCCCGCCCGTGTGTGACAGGCGCCATACCCTCAGGGCGCCGATCTTGGAATGCCCGCACTTCTGTGGTCGCTGCAGTGGGTGGGGGCCTCCCTCGCACGGGGGAAGCCGGGCGATGACGGACGGCGCCCCCGGCCGCCACCGCCGTAGGGCCGTGGCCTGCGTCTGCTTCGACTTTCCGAACCCCCTTGTGGTGAAAGGTGTTCTCGTACCATGCCCTTGGCACTGCTGGCTCTTGCCCTCGTCGCGTTCGGCATAGGTACGACCGAGTTCGCCACGATGGGGCTGCTGCCCCAGATCGCCGACGGGATCGGCGTGTCCGTGCCGCAGGCCGGAAACATCGTCTCGGCCTACGCGCTCGGCGTCGTCGTCGGCGCTCCGGTGCTGACGGGCCTCGGCGCCCGCCTCTCCCACAAGCGTCTCCTGCTCCTGCTGTCCGGGCTGTTCGTGGTCGGCAACGTGGCGTCCGCCCTGGCTCCCGGCTTCGGCCTGCTGTTCGCCGCACGGTTCCTGGCGGGTCTGCCGCACGGAGCGCTGTTCGGAGTGGGAGCCGTCGTGGCCTCTCGCCTGGTAGCCCCGGAACGGGCCGGACGGGCGGTCTCCAGGATGTTCCTCGGGCTCACCGTCGCGAACATCGTCGGCGTGCCGGCCGGCACGGCGCTCGGGCAGCAGCTGGGCTGGCGATACGCCTACTGCGCGGTCGCCGTCATCGGCCTCGTCGCCCTCGCCGCGCTGGCTGCCTTCGTTCCGCATCAGCCGCGCGGCCGCCAGGCCGGCGTCCGGCACGAGCTGCGGGCGATGGGGAACCGGCAGGTCGCTCTCGGTCTGGTCACCGCAGTCGTGGGATTCGGCGGCTTCTTCGCCGTGTACAGCTACCTCGTGCCGATGCTGACGCACCTGACGGGCTTCACCGACTCCTCCACGACCTGGGTTCTCGCGCTGTACGGCCTCGGCATGACGCTGGGCACGCTGGTCGCGGGCCCGCTGACGGACCGCGCACTGCGCCCGACGCTCTACGGAGGGTTCGCGCTGCTCGGTGCGACGCTCGTGACGTTCTTCTTCACGGTCCACAGCGCTGTTCCCGCACTCGTGACGCTCGTCGTCATGGGCGCGATGGGAGCCCTCGTCACGACGCCGGTTCAGATGCTGCTCATGGCCAAGGCGAAGAACGCCCCGACGATGGCGGCGGCCTCCAACCATTCGGCTTTCAACCTCGCCAACGCGGGCGGCGCGTGGCTCGGCGGTCTGGTCATCTCGGCCGGCTGGGGTTGGGCCTCGCCGGCGCTGGTCGGCGCCGCCCTCGCCGCCGTCGGACTCGGGCTCGCCGTTCTCGGGGGTCTCATGGACCGAGGGGCCGGGGGATCGGACCTCGTCGCGTCGTCGGGGCCCGACGCCAGGACCGGGGCCGGACGGGTCCCGGCGTCCTGACGACGACCGCGGGGCCGGCCGCTTCGGCCTCGTGGCCCGCCCGACAGCCTGCGGCGGGACAAGGGGGCCGTCCGGTCCGGGCGAACCGAAGGGGGCGCCGGCCGACGAAGTGCCGGCCGGTGCCCGCCTCACGACGAGGGCGTCAGCCGACGGTCCACTTCTGGCTCGTCGCACCCGTGCCCGTCAGCTGGACGACGGGCGCTCCGGTCGTCGTCGCGTTGTTCAGCACCCCGAGGTTCAGACCGCTGTGCACGGCCACCAGCATGTAGACGCTGCCGGTGTAGCTGCCGACCAGGTCGAAGAAGAACTGCTGGTTGGCGCCGCCGTTGCAGGTCCACTGGATGAGCTGGCGGTTCTCCGCGGTCGACTTGCTGGGGACGTCCAGGCAGAGCCCGCTGTTGACGTTCTTGAGCGTGAAGATGTTGGCGGAGACCTTGGTGACCGTCCACCGCTGGCTCGTCACGCCGGTGCCGGTCGCCTGGACGACGTCGGCGTTGGAGGCGGTGGACCCGCCGGTGACGTCGAGCAGCATCGAGCTGCCCGAGTTCGTCAGGGTGTGGGCCGCCGCCGTCGGTACGCCGCTGTGGGGCGTCCAGGTGCCCGCCTGGACGTCGAGAGACCAGGTCGGGTACTGGCCGAGGTTCACCGTCGTGCCGCTGATGGTCAGCGGCAGCCAGATGAGCTGGGACGCGCCGAGGTCGGAGGGGTTCCAGCGGTCACCGGCGTAGACGTACGTCGTGCCGGAGGATCCGGCCACCGTGATGATGTTGGCGGTCTGGCTGCCGTACGTCCTGGTGCCCGGGGCGGCGAAGTTCCTCATCGTCGACCAGGCGCCGCTGACGGAGGTGGCGGTGGAGTAGACGTTGTCGTTGAGGCTCCAGCCCGTCAGGTGCGAGGCCAGCAGGTAGTAGACGCCGTTGGCTTTGATCATCGCGGGTGACTCGAAGCTGTTGGCGCCGCCGCCGCTGCCCAGTATGGCGACCGTGCTCACCGGGGTGAGGTAGTCGCTGGAGAGCAGGTCGATGCGGAGGCCGTTGTTGCGGTCCTCCGACAGCAGGTAGGCGGTGCCGTCGGTGTCCTGGAACAGGCCGATGTCCCGGCTCAGTTGGCCGAGCGGGCGGGAGCTGCCCCGATAGTCGTAGGTGCCGCAGGGCGTGCTGCTGGTGGCGACGCCGACCTTGGCCTCGGAGTAGTCGGCGCTGTCGATGTGCACGTACATCACGTACTTCTGGGTGGCGGCGTTGTAGATCACCTTCGGCCGCTCGACCACCCGGGAGGGGCCGAGGTCACCGCCGGCCTGCAGGGACAGCGCGTTGCCGCGGTACGTCCAGTTCGCGAGGTCGGTCGAGCTGTAGCACGCGATGGCCTGGAAGGAGGTGTCGGACGACGTCTCGCCCGACTTGTTCTCGCCGAAGCCGTACCAGGTGTCACCGACCTTGATGATGCCCATGCCGTGCAGCTGCAGGGCGTTGCCGCTGGTGTCGGTCCGTGGCGCGCCGGTCGTGAAGGTCACGGCGCCGGCGGCTTGGGCCGCGGAGGCCGGCATCAGGAGTGCGGCGGCGGCCGCCGTCAGGCTCAGGAGCAGGGCGACGGCAGCGCGCCCTGCTCGGCCTCCGCGGCCGCGGCCGTGGCCGTGGCCGGAAGACGTTCCTCGGAACATGCTTCTTCACCTCTTCTTCGGGGTCCCGGACTCATGTCCGTTCGGGACGCAGCACGTCGGTGCGGCTTGCGATGCCGAGGCGGGGGGAGGGAGGTGAGCCGGGCGCGGGCGACCTGAGCGGGGAGGGGCCCGGTACCGCTGAAGCCCGGTAGGGCCGCGTCCGGTCCGGGACCGGCTGACGGGAGGACGTATGTGTCTGCCGCCCGGCGGGTCAATGACAACGGGTGCCTGAAGCGCTGTCAAGAAGTGTGCGTTGGTTTATGTTTCTTTTTGACTGATCTCGTCGGATGGGTAAGCGTGGGTTGCCCTGTGACTGAGGATCGGTCACACGTTCCGGCCGGCGTCGGGGCAGCCTCGACGCCGGCCCGTCGACCGCCGAGCGGTCGGTGGGCCGGCAACAGGACCAGCATGCTGCGCTGGTGGGTTACTGATCGGTTTTGTTCGGGAAGCGCAGGCAAGCCGATGACGGGGAGTCAGTCAGCCGACCGGTCTGATCGTCCACAGCAGGTTGGTGCTCTGCTGCCACGTCCACTGTTTGACGACGGCCCCTGAGGTGACGTTCCCGCCGCCGTCGAGGACCAGTCCTGTACGGCGGTTGGCGATCGAGTACTGGCCCTGGCCGCGGTGGGTGATCTGCCACTGCTGGGTGTCGCCGCCGTCCCAGGTCTTCTGCCGGGCGGGGTCGCCGTTGGCGGTGGAGCCCCAGCCGTCGGCGACCATGCCGTTGGTGCGGTTGACGAGTCTGTAGTAGCCGTTGCCGAGGTCGACGGCCTGCCACTGGAGATTGGTGGAGTTCACCGCCTCCCACTGCTTGAGGTTGGAGCCGGCGGCGACGTTGCCTCCGCTGTCCAGGACCAGGCCGTTCGTGACGTTGGTCAGGCGGAGGTAGGTCGCGGGGGCGAAGGTCACCCTCAGGGAGGCGATGGCGTCGTTGTTGCCGGTCACGCGAAGGTCGGGGGCGTCCGAGGCGAAGGTCCAAGCGGTGCCGGTGAAGTTGTCGCCGGAGTAGCCCGTCACCCGGAATCCGGCGGGCACCCGGAGCGAGGAGGCCATGGCGGGCCCCAGGCCGGCGGCGGACAGCTGGGAGGACGTGTAGCTGCCCAGCGGCAGGTCGGCGCGAGTCCCCTGATAGTCGACGTGCTGGAACACCGCCGGCGCCGAAAGACTCACGGGCATGCCCTGGACCTCGACGCACACCACGGAGACCCTCGCGTCCGGCGCGGCTGCCGGCACGGTGATGTCGATCTGGTCGGCGACGGTGTACGGCAGCGAGACCGAGGGGTTGTTCATCAGGTAGACCCGGGTGATCGTGTTGTCGATCGCGGGGACCTGGAGCCTGCCGTCCGTGGGCCAGGTGAACACATGGGCGAAGAGCTTGCCGCTCTTCTTGGTGAGCTTGCCCCATGCGGGTTCGGCGGCCGACGGGCTGCCGCTGGTGCCGTGGATGCTGTCGCCGTACGTCGACATCCATGAGGCCAGGCCGTTCAGTACGGTCTGGGTTCCCGCGGTCACCGAGCCGTCACCCTTGGGGCCGATGTTCAACAGGAGGTTGCCGTCCCGGGAGACGACCGTGACGAGCTCCTGGACGATGTCCTTCACGGATCGGTACGAGTTCTCCCTCGACGCGTTGTAACCCCAGGCGCCGTTCATGGTGGCGCACCGTTCCCAGGGTCGGCTCATCGGTGCGCTGGGTATCCCGAACTCCGCGACGGCGTAGTCGCCGAGACCGTGGTCCCGCTTGACCCGTTCGTTGACGATGAGGCCGGGCTTGCGGGCGATCAGCCAGTTGTAGAGGTCGACGCCGTCCGACGCCAGCCACCAGTCCTCGAGGGTGGGGTCGGACGGCTCGTCGAACCAGTCGCCGTCGAACCACAGCAGTGCCGGGTCGTAGCGATCCAGCAGTTCCTGAAGCTGCGCCTTCAGGTCGGCGATGTAGGCGGTGCGGGCGGCCTGCGAGGACATCGTGGTGAGACCGCCCTCGTGGCGGTCGGTCTGCGAAGGGTGGTTCCAGTCGAGGATCGAGTAGTAGAGGCAGAACTTGATGCCACGGCTTTCGCATGCCGCCTTGAGGTCCATCAGCGGGTCGGTCTGGACGCCGTGGTAGTCGTGCAGGTTGTACCGCTTGGCGCCCGTGGTGTCGGTGAAGCCGGCCACGTCGGAGTCCCACATCGCGAAGCCCTCGTGGTGCTTGGCGGTGATCACGAGGTACTTCATGCCGGCGTTCGCGGCCAGTTCGGCGATGGCGGTGGCGTCGAACTGCGCCGGGTCGAAGTTCTGGGTGACCTGGGTCTGGTAATTCGCCTTGCTCCACTGCTGGCTGTCGAAAGCCCACTCGCCCTGGCCGAGGTAGGAGTAGGACCCGAAGTGGATGAACATGCCGAACCTGGCCTGATACCACCAGTCCATTTTCGACGGGACGGTGTACGCCTGGGCGGCGGTGGGCCACAGGCCCTGCGGCAGACCGAAGGCCGCGATCCCTCCGGCTTGGGTTCTAGGAGTCGTTGCAACACCCCAGTTCAGGGGATGCGATGGACTTCGAGATCCGTAAGATCCGGACGGCTCAAGGGCCTGTGAAGCTGGCTCGGGAGCGGGCGACATACTCCCGGCTCATGGAGCAGGGCTACAGCAACAACGAGGCGTGCCGGATCATCGGGATCAATCGACGGACCGGCCAGAAGTGGCGTAACGGTCGCAGCGCCGACCGGCGGCAGAAGGCTGCACCACCGATCCACATGGTGGTGCAGCCTTCCGGCCCGTCCCGCTACCTGCGCGAGGACGAGCGGATCCACATCGCCGACCGGCTGCGTGAAAAGGCGACCGTCCGGGCGATCGCCACCGAGCTGGGCCGCAGCCCCTCCACGATCAGTCGGGAGATACGACGCAACCGGCATCCGGGCAGCGGCGCCTACCGGCCGCACGCGGCTCAGGCCCGGGCCGATGCACGCCGTCCCCGCCCCAAGCCCCGCAAGATCAACGACGCTCCGGAGCTGCGGAACGCCGTCCAGGAGATGCTGGACGAGAAATGGAGCCCGGAACAGATATGCCAGGCTCTGCGGGCAAGGTTCCCCGAGCGGCCGGAGATGCACGTGGTCCATGAGACCGTCTACCAGGCGCTCTACGTCCAGGGCCGGGGCCAGCTACGACGGGAACTTGCCGGCGCCCTGCGCAGTGGCCGTGCCCGCCGCAAACCCCGCCGGCAGGCCAACTGCCGCCAGCCCCGCTTCACCACTCCGATGGTCATGATCAGCGAACGCCCCGCCGAGGCCGAGGACCGGGCGGTCCCGGGCCACTGGGAGGGCGATCTGATCATCGGCAAGGACGGTAAATCCGCGATCGGCACCCTCGTCGAGCGCGCCACCCGCTATGTAATGCTTCTGCACCTGCCGGG
>NZ_JBMNDR010000041.1:0-26883 GCF_052543235.1 Streptomyces sp. SAS_272
GACCACGGAGCCGAGACCGTACGTGATGCCCTGACCGCTACCGTCCAGACTCTGCCCGTGCACCTGAAGCGGTCCCTGACCTGGGATCAGGGCAGCGAGATGGGACGCCACCGCGAGTTCACCATCGCCACCGACATCCCGGTCTACTTCTGCGACCCCGCCAGCCCCTGGCAGCGCGGCTCGAACGAGAACACCAACGGCCTGCTGCGGCAGTACTTCCCCAAGGGCACCGACCTGTCCCTCCACAGCCCCGAACACCTTGTCGCCGTCGCAGACCAGCTCAACCGCCGTCCACGCAAAACGCTCGGCTGGGAAACCCCAGCCGAGCGCCTGTCTAAACTGCTCGCGGCCTAGACACACCGACCACGTGTTGCAACGACCGCTAGAAACTGCCCGCTCGGGGGCGCCCTTCGCGCGTGTCGTTCGAAGCGGCCTGCGGCTACTTCGCCGCGGGCTTCTTCTTGCCGTCGCCGGTGAAGGCCTCGTACGCCTTGATGACGTCCTCCGCGGGCCCGTCCATGCGCAGTTCGCCGCGTTCCAGCCACAGGGCCCGCTCGCAGGTCTCCAGGATCGAGCTGTTGCTGTGGCTGACCAGGAACACCGTGCCGGCGTGCTCGCGCATCTGGCGGATGCGTTCGGCGGAGCGGCCGCGGAACTTGGCGTCGCCGGTGGACAGCGCCTCGTCGATGAGCAGGACGTCGTGGTCCTTGGCGGCGGCGATGGAGAACCGCAGCCGGGCGCCCATGCCGGAGGAGTACGTGCGCATCGGCAGGGAGATGAAGTCGCCCTTCTCGTTGATGCCGGAGAAGTCGACGATCTCCTGGTAGCGCGCCTTGATCTGTTCCCGCGTCATGCCCATGGCCAGGCCGCCGAGGTAGACGTTGCGTTCGCCGGTCAGGTCGCTCATCAGGGCCGCGTTGACGCCGAGGAGGGAGGGCTGCCCGTCCGTGTAGATCCTGCCGCGTTCCACCGGGAGCAGGCCGGCGACCGCCTTGAGCAGCGTGGACTTGCCGGAGCCGTTGGTTCCGATCAGGCCGATCGCCTCGCCCTTGTAGGCGACGAAGGAGACGTTCTTCACCGCGTGCACGGTGCGCACGCCGGCTGCCTTGTCGGCCTGCTTGCGGCGCACGATGCGGTTGAGGGCGGCCGTCGCGCTGCCCTTGCCGCCGACCGTGCCGTTGACCCGGTAGACGATGTCGACGCTGTCGGCGATGACCGTGGGGGTCCGCTCGTCGGCGACCGCGGGGGCCGGCTCGGCGGCGGCGTCGCGGGTGCCGGTGCGGTTTGCGATGTCAGCCACGTCCGTACGTCTCCTCGGCCTTCCAGAAGTAGATGAACCCGCCGACGCCGGCGACCAGCGCCCAGCCGGTGGCGACCAGCCACACGTGCGGGGGCAGCTGGCTCGCGTGGAAGGTGTCGATCAGCGCGAACCGCATCAGGTCGATGTAGACGGCGGCGGGGTTGGCCCGGAGCAGGTCGGCGACCCAGGCCGGCATGCCGTGGTGGGCCTTGACCAGGTTGTCGAGGCTCCACATCACGCCGGACATGTACATCCAGGTGCGCAGCACGAACGGCATGAGCTGCGCGATGTCCGGCGTCTTGGCGCCCAGCCGGGCCAGGATCATGGACACGCCGGCGTTGAAGACGAACTGGAGCGCCAGGGCCGGGATGACCAGGAACCAGGAGAAGGCCGGCGGGACGCCGACGCCGAGCAGGATGAACACCAGGGCGGCCATCGAGAACAGCAGCTGCTGCAACTGCTGCAGACAGAACGAGATCGGCAGCGCGGCCCGCGGGAAGTGCAGGGCGCGCACCAGGCCGATGTTGCCGGAGATGGCGCGGGTGCCGGTCATGATCGAGGTCTGGGTGAACGTCCAGACGAACACGCCCGTGACCAGGAACGGGATGAAGTCCGCCACGCCCCGCTTGGTGTTCAGCAGCACACCGAAGATGAAGTAGTAGACCGCCGCGTTCAGCAGCGGGGTCATCACCTGCCAGACCTGGCCCAGCTTCGCCTGGCTGTAGGTGGTGGTGAGCTTGGCGGTGGCGAACGCGGTGATGAAGTGGCGGCGCGCCCACAGCTGGCGGATGTACTCCGGCAGCGTGGGCCGGGCGCCACTGACCGTGAGGCCGTGTCGGGCCGCCAGGGCCGCGAGGTCGCCGTGGGGCGCGGCCTCCGTGCGGGGCGGTGTGTGGAGGACCTGACTCACATCCGCTGCTTTCACTCGGGGAGGGGGGCTCGGGCGGCGGCGGCTCCCGCAGCCGTCCGATCGTTTCCTTACGCTTTTCTTCACGTTTTCTTACGTCGGAACGGGACCGTATCGTCGCAACGTGAGAGTAGGCCGATCGGACGTCGGAACGCAACCGTTTCGTCGTAACGCCCTATGCTGGTTCGCATGACGACGAACGCGACGAACGCCGACGGACCCGGGGCGCGCCCGCGCCGCCGGGCCCCCGCGGGCGCGGCCGTGCTCCGCGAGGATGTGACGGAAGCCATCCGGGCAGCCGTGTTCGAGGAGTTGGCGTCCGTCGGGTACGCCCGGATGTCCATCGAGGGCATCGCCCGCCGGGCCGGCGTGGGCAAGACCGCGGTCTACCGGCGCTGGCGTTCCAAGCTGCACCTGGTCCTCGACATCGTCTCGGTGATCGCCGTGCAGGGCCTGCCGGCCCCGGAGACGGGCAGCCTCGAGGGCGACCTGCGCATGCTGTACGAGGTGACGTCCAGGGCGCTGCGCCACCCGGTGGCCTCGCAGATCATCCCCGACCTGCAGGCCGAGGCGGCCCGCAACCCCGACATCGCCGAGGCGCTGCAGAAGGCGCTGAAGGAGGGGCAGGAGGGCGTCGCCCTGAAGATCGTGGCGGCGGCGGAGCGGCGCGGCGAGGTTCGTGCCGGGCTGAACGAGGAGCTGGCGCTCGACCTGATCTCGGGCCCGCTCTACTGGCGTTCGGTGGTGATCCGCAGCCCGAAGCTGCCCAAGGGGTACCTGGGATCGCTGGCCCGGGCGACCGCCGAGGCGATCAAGACGCTGTGACGCCTTTGGTCGCACGCCCCTCGGCCACGAGGGCGCCCGGCGGCAGCGCGGGCGACAGCAGGGCCGGGCCGGCGCCGGGCGGGTACTGCCGCAGCGGGTCGTGCGCCGGGAAGGCGCCGTGCGCGAGGACGCCGTACCAGTGGTGGTACAGCCCCCACACCTCCCGCGTCCCGCGCGACCCGGAAGCCGCCCCGCGAGGGAAGGGCGCTGTGGGCGAGCAGCCGCAACGTCAGGGCGCGGGTGGCGAGCCAGGTGACGGCGACCGCCGGGAGGTGACGCTTCGTCAAGGTGTCCATCAGGGCTGATGGTCATAGTGATGAATATCGCTTTTGGTCTAATCTGTACGTCATGTGATGTCAGTCCCCGTGACGGGCGCACGCGCCGCGCAGAATCGGCCCGTGGTGTGCGCACGCTCGCGGCCGACGCGCCGTACCGAGGTCCTGGCCGTCACCGTTCCGGCGGCCGTCATGCTCGCGGTCGGTCTGTGGGGGCTCGATCGCGGGGGCATATGGCGCGACGAGGCCGTCACCTTCCAGGTCGCGCGGCGGACCGTGCCGCAGATCTGGCGCCTGCTGCACGGGGTGGACGCGGTGCACGGCCTGTACTACCTCGTCATGCACGCCGTCCTCGCCGTCCGCCCCGGTGAGGTCGTGCTGCGCCTGCCGTCCGTGTGCGCGGCGGCCGCCGCCGCGGGCCTGGTCGCCGCGCTCGGGGTGCGGCTGGCCCGGCCCCGGGTCGGCCTGTGGGCGGGCCTGCTGTACGCGGTGACCCCGCTCACCGGTCACTACGCCCAGGAGGGCCGCTCGTACGCGCTGGTCGCGGGGGGCGCGGCCGGCGCGACGCTGCTCCTCGCGCGGGCGCTGGACGGCGGGTCGGGCCGGGCCCCGGACGGCGGGTCCGGACGCGCGGGGCGGGCGCCGGCGGACGGCGGCGCCCCGCGGATGTGGTGGGCGTACGCAGGCGTCGTCGCCGCGACGTGCCTGCTGCACGAGCTGGCGGCGCTCGTGCTGTGCGCCCACGCGCTCACGCTGGCGCTGCTGCGGTCGCCGCGGGCGGTGTGGCGGCGCTGGGCGCGCGCGGCCGGCGGAGCGGTCGCCGTGCTGCTGCCGCTGGTGCTGGCGTCGCGCAGGCAGTCGCGTCAGGTGGAGTGGCTGCCGGTGCCGGACCGGGAGAGCGCCGAAGGTCTGCTGCGCGCCTTCACCGCCGGCCCTGAAGGCGCGGTGTTCTGGTGCTGCGTGACCCTGATGGCGGTGGGGCTGCTGTCCGGGCGGACGGCGGCTGTCATGGCGCCGGTGATGGTGGTGCCGCCGGCCTTCCTGATGCTGTTCTCGCAGGTGATGCCGCTGTATCACGAGCGGTACGTGCTGTATGCCCTGGCGGGGGCGCCGCTGCTGGTCGCGGCCGGGGCCGACCTGGTGGTGTGCCGGCTGGCCGCGCTCGCCGGACGTTCCTCGCGCTCCCGGGTCGTCACGGCGGCCGGCGTGCTCGCCGTGGCGCTCGTCTTCGTCCAGCTGCTTCCGCTGCACCGGTACTACCGCACGCTCGCGCACCGCCCCGACAACCTCGCCGCCGTCGCCGCCCTGGCGGCGCGCGAGGTCCGTCCCGGCGACCCGGTGCTGTTCCTGCCGGCGCTCGGGCGGCGGGCGGCGCTCGCGTATCCGGCAGGGTTCCGCGGGGCGCGGGATCTGGCGCTGAAAGCGCCCGTAGCCCGGTCCGGCACGCTGTACGGCCGCGAGGTCGGCCCGCGCGAACTGCAGCGCAGGCTCGCCGGCGTGGACCGGCTGTGGGTCGTCGCCGAGCCGTACGCGCTGCGCTCACGCTGGTTCCCGGGCGACCCGACCGAGCGCCTGAAGCTGGTTGCCGTGGAGGAGCGGTTCACTCCGCGGTGGGAGCGTGAGCGGTCCGGCGTGACCCTGCGCCTCTACGTCCGCCGCAGGCCGGGCAGGGCCTCGGCCGGCGGCCTCCCGTCCCCGGCCGGCGGCCCCCCGCTCCCGGCCGGCCTTCCGGCATCCGATGGCTAGCGGGCCTCCGCATCGAGCGTCCTTCCGGCGTCCGGCGCACGGCGGCCCCAACCGGTGCTCAGCGGCCCGGCGTTGCGGTGCCGCAGGGGTCGGGCGTTTTTCCGGCGCGCTCGGCGCTCGGCGCCCGGTGTCCGGTGCACGGCGGCCCCTCCCGGTGCTCAGCGGCCCGGCGTTGCGGTGCCGCAGGGGTCGGGCGGCTAGCGGGCCTCCGGTGTCGCGTCCTGTGATGTCGCTGTGTCCAGGGCGCTGGTGAGGTGGTCAAGGCGGTCGCGCAGTTCGCCGATCTCGGCGAGGTCGAGGCCGGTGGCGGTGACGATCCGGCGCGGTACCTCGACGGCCCGGTCGCGCAGCGCCGCGCCCTCCTCGGTCAGCCGCACCTCCACCGAGCGCTCGTCGCGGGCGCTGCGCTCACGGCGTACCAGACCCGCTGCCTCCAGGCGCTTGAGCAGCGGCGAGAGCGTGCCGGAGTCGAGGCGAAGGTGCTCGCCCAGCCGCTTGACGGGCAGCGTGCCCTGCTCCCAGAGGACGAGCATCACCAGGTACTGCGGGTAGGTGAGCCCGAGGTCTTTGAGGATCACGCGGTAGACGCCGTTGAAGGCGCGCGAAGCGGCGTGCAGGGAGAAGCAGATCTGGCTGTCCAGGCGGAGCCAGTTCGCCGTGGCGTTCTCGTGGCCGGCGGGTGGCGGTGGGGCGGTCATGTCTCCAGGGTAGCCCTTACGCGCTATTTGGTTGTGCCCAATTGAATTGTGTGCTCTAATTCTGGATGTGAGGCGGCCGGACCGGGCCGCCGGATCGACCTGAGAGGGATGGATTCCATGGACGCGCTCTACACCGCTGTCGCCACCGCCACCCACGGCCGTGAGGGCCGCGCCGTCTCCTCCGACGGCAAGATCGACCTGGCGCTGGCCATGCCCGCGGAGCTGGGCGGCAACGGTCAGGGCACCAACCCGGAGCAGCTCTTCGCCGCCGGTTACGCCGCCTGCTTCGGCAGCGCCCTCGGCCTCGTCGGCCGCCAGGCGAAGGTGGACGTCAGCGACGCCGCCGTGACCGCCGAGGTCGGCATAGGCAAGCAGGGCGAGGGCTTCGCGCTCAAGGTGACCCTGCGCGTCGAGCTGCCCGACGGGGTGGACGAGGAGACCGGCCGCAAGCTCGTCGAGCAGGCCCACCAGGTCTGCCCCTACTCCAACGCCACCCGCGGCAACGTCCCGGTCGAGCTCGTCATCGAGTAGTCCCCAGGGGCCGCCGGGCCCCGGGCGTCAGGCGGCCCTCGGGCGGAGCGGTCCCGCTCCCTCCGGGGGCCGCTCCGCGTTCGTCCGGTGCGGGCGGCCGCGTCACCAGGGCCCCCCGGGCACGACCCCGGCGTACGGTCCGCAGCACGCGAGCGCCAGCGGCACCGCCGCGGTGAGCGCCCACCGGCCCCACACGGCGGCCCGCCGCTCGCGTTCCCAGCCGACGACGATCGCCGCCGCCCCGACGCCCGCCGCGGCGCACGCGACCGGGTCCACGAGCAGGATCAGCCCGTACAGCGCGCCCAGCCACGCGTACCCCCAGCAGCTCCTGAGGCCGCTCGGGCCGAGATAGCGGACCCGGCAGCGCACCGCCCCCGCGCGCGCGGCCGTCGAGGCCCAGACCCAGAAGGCGAGCCCCACGGCGAGCGTCGAGGGGTGACCGAGGTCGCCGGCGGACGCCGTCCAGCCGAGGTGTCCGCGCCAGACCAGGGCCATGGCGACCAGGCCCAGAGCCGCCGCCCAGGGCCGGCCCGTCAGCACGCGTGCGAACCGGCCGACGCCGGTCAGCAGCACCAGCAGGTGGAACGGGCCCGCCGCCGCCGTGCGGCTCAGCGGATCGTGCCAGTACGCGAGGGACATCGCCGTCCAGAGCAGGACGACGGCGAACCGGTAGGGCGTCAGGGGCCAGGGGGTGCGGACAGTGGGGCGCATGCCACGCGCCTTCCCTCTCCCGGCGCGTTGTTCTCGGCGGCTAGGCCGCACGGGGGATGCCCGTGACCGCGGCGGCGGCGCGGCGCGGCCCGCGGAGACGGCGTCCGGGCCGGTGACAGGCCCCCGCGCCTGCCGTTCTCCACCTGCCCGACGGGCCGGGGGTCAGCGCAGCTGCGGCCGGCGCGCCGAGCGGTCGAGGGCCCTCGGGATCCGGACGACCCCGCCCGCCTCCCGGCCGTCGCCGTCACTCGCGCCGTCGCCTGTGCCGCCGGCCGCCGTCGCCTCCGGCGGCTCGCCGAGCAGGAACCGCCGGACGACGCGCTCCGCGGCCCGCCCGTCGTCGTACTCGCAGAACCGCTCCCGGAACGCCGCGCGCAGCCGGGCCGACTCCTCGTCCCGCCAGGCGCCGGAGGTGAACGCCTTCGCCAGCTCCTCGTCGGAGCGCGTGACGTGTCCCGGCGGCTCGGCGGTGATGTCGAAGTAGGCGCCCCGGGTCGCCCGGAAGGCCGCCCAGTCGTCGGCGTGGATCACGATCGGCCGGTCCAGGACCGCGTAGTCGAACATCAGTGCCGAGTAGTCGGTGACCAGGGCGTCGGCGGCCAGCAGGACGTCCTCGACGTGCGGCTCGTCCGTGACGTCCGTCAGCGCGCCGCGCCGGTGCAGGTCGCGCAGGACCAGCGCCCGTTCGTGATGCCGGGCCAGACTCGGGTGCAGGCGCACCAGCAGCCGGTGCCCGGGGCCGAGAGACGCGGTCAGCGCTTCCAGGTCGACCCGCCAGTCGTGCCGGCCCCTGCGGTAGTCGCGCAGGGTCGGCGCGTAGAGGACGACGGTCTCGCGGGCGTCGACGCCGAGCCGTTCGCGCAGCTCGGCGGCGCGCCCGCCCCCGCCGCTCACCAGGACGTCGTTGCGCGGGCTGCCGCTGCGCACCGACGCGAAGTGGCAGGGGTAGGCGCGCTGCCAGACCTCCTCGGAGTGCCGGTTCGCGACCAGGCTGACGTCCCACCGGTCGCTGCGCCGGAGCATGCCGCGCACGTTGGTGCCGTGCCGGGCGCCCGGACGGTCGAGGAGGTCCAGCGCCATGTGCTTCAACGGCGTGCCGCGGTGTGTCTGCACATGCACCGAGCCCGGCCGTTTGACCAGGTCGCCGGCCCAGTTGCAGTCGTTGAACCAGTGCGCGGCACGCGCCATCACCCGGTAGTAGCGCCAGGACCCCGTCGTCACGCACTCGACGCCCTGCGGCACCTGGTCCAGGGCGTCGGGGTGCACCACCCACACGCCCCGCACCTGCGGCGCCAGTTCCGCGGCTCTGGCGTGGATCGCCCGCGGGTCGCCGTTCACGGCGCGGCTGTGTCCGGCGGAGTACACGGCGAGCCGCGGGTCGAGCGGCCGCCGCAGCTGGACGCGGTACCAGGATCGCTTGGCGTGCCGGGCGACCAGGGCGCGCAGCCGGCTCGCCGTGCGTGCGGCCGCCTTGCCGCCGCGTCGCCACAGACCGAGACCGAGGTGGGCGCGATGGTGGGGGACGAGGGCCAGCAGCCGGATCTCCGCCCGGCGGCTGTCCGGCGGCGGCGTGAACCCGGGCGGCACATGTCGCCGGTAGAAGGCCCGGATGTGCCGGTAGAACTCCTTGCGGTCGCCGTGCAGCACGCGTTCGGGGCGGGCCACGGCGAACAGCATGTGGTCCAGGGCCCGTTCGAACAGCAGCGGCCGCGCCCAGTCGAGGCCGGGCCGTTCGGCGAGGAAGGCGAACAGGCCCTCGTACTGCTCGAAGATGTCGAAGTGCCTGCGCCCGGGGGTGCGGGTGATCGCGCCCTGCCGCCGCTGCCGGTACTCCACGCCCACCCGGTCCAGACAGGCGATCCGCTCCGCGGTGACCATGGTCTGGTAGGTGACGGGCGCGTCCTCGTACAGCCCCGGCCGGTACTGGAAGCCGTGCCCGAGGAAGAAGTCCCGGCGGTAGGCCTTGTTCCAGGCGACCAGGAACAGCCGCAGGTACTCGGGGGAGCGGCGGACGTCGAAGGTTTCGGCGCCGGCCTGTTCGAGGAGTCCCGCAGCGTCGCTGCGGCCCGCGCGGCCCCACCAGTGGGTGCGCACATGGTCGAAGACCAGGATGTCGGGGTCGCGGGTCGCGTCGAGCCGGTCGGCGACCGCCCGCAGCAGCCCGGGCGTGTAGCGGTCGTCGCTGTCCAGGAACAGGACGTAGTCACCGGTGGCGTGCGGCAGGCCGGCGTTGCGGGCACGGCCCAGGCCGACGTTCTCCGGCAGGTGGACGGCCTTGACCCGTGGGTCGCGCGCCGCGTACTCGTCGAGGATCGCACCGCAGCCGTCGGGCGAGCAGTCGTCGACGGCGATCACCTCGAGGTCGTCGAACGACTGGCCGAGCACGGAGTCGAGGCATTCGCGCAGGAAGCCCTGCACCTTGAAGACGGGGACGATGACACTGAAGCGGGGCACGAAGGTCAGCTCCTCGAAGAGGTCGTCACGGCGGCGGGCGCGGGCGTGCGCCGGGCGAGCGGAACGGCGGGCTCGATGCGCTCGGCCGGCTCCCCGAGCAGCACCCGGCGCACGACGCGCTCGGCGGCGCGTCCGTCGTCGAACTCGCAGAAGCGGGCGCGGAACCGGGCGCGCAGCTCGTCCGCCTCCGCGTCGGCCCAGCGGCCGGAGCGGAACACCTCGGCCAGCTCCTGCGGGGTGCGGGCGACCGGCCCGGGCGGGGAGCCCGGGAAGTCGAAGGTGACGCCGCGCGTCTCGCGGTACACGTCCCAGTCGTCGGCGTACACGACGACCGGCCGGTCGAGGTTGGCGTAGTCGAAGACGATCGACGAGTAGTCGGTGACGAGGGCGTCCGCTGCGAGACAGACGTCCTCGGACGAGGGGTGCGCCGTGACGTCGATGATCCGCTCGTCGCGCGGGCGGGCCCGGTCGTCGTCGTAGAAGTAGTGCGCGCGCAGCAGGATCACGAAGTCGTCCCCCAGGGCGTCGCACAGCGCCCCGAGGTCGAGCCGGGAGTCGGAACCGGCGTCGTGGTCGCGGTGGGTGGGCGCGTACAGGACCGCGATGCGGCCCTCCGGGACGCCGAGCCGCCGGCGGACGCGGCGCACGTCGTCCGCCGACGCGGTGTAGTAGACGTCGTTGCGCGGATAGCCGTACTCGAGCATCTCGTACGAGGAGGGGAAGGACCGCTCCCACACCTCGGTGGACAACCGGTTCGAGCTCAGGTTGAAGTCCCAGCGGTCGACCCGTCCGAGGAGGCGCTCGAAGCTGCCGGTGGCGGCGGCGACCACCGGATGCTCGGCCTGCTCGACGCCCATCTTCTTCAGCGGCGTGCCGTGTTGCGTCGACAGGTGCACGCTGCCGGGGCGTTTGACGACGGCCCCTTCGAAGTTCGCGTTGTTGACCAGGTACTTGGCGCGGGCCAGCACCTGCCAGTAACGGCGGCTGCCGATGACGGCGTGCTCGACGCCCTCCGGCAGGGTGTGCGCCCGGTCGGCCTCGACGAGGAACACCGAGCGGATGTGCGGGGCGAGTTCGGCGGCCTTGGCGTGGATCGCGGCCGGGTTGCAGGCGTAACCGCGGCCCCAGTAGGCGCAGTACACGGCCAGACCGGGATCGATGCGGCGGCGCAGCTGACGCCGGTAGTACAGGCGGGTGCGCAGCCCCCGCGCGCGCGGGACGCGCCGGGCGGCCGACGACGCCTTCCGGTTGGCGCCGCGCAACGCCCAAAACGCCGTGTACGCCCCTGCCGCCAGCAGTCGGTGCTGCACCCCGAGGCTCCCGGCCGGCCTGCGGTGACCGGCCGGGCGGTGACGCCGGTACAGCCTGCGCGCGCCGCGGAAGAAGGCCCGGCGGCTGCGCCCCGGCAGCCGTGCCGGGTGCGCGGCGGTCTTCAGGACGGCCGCGAAGAGCTGGTCGAACAGCGCGCCCGACCGGTCCTCGGACAGCCCGCGCTCGGCCGCCCCGGTCAGCACCAGCCCGGCCTGGTCGAGCAGTTCGAGATGGTGCTCGCCCGGCAGGTTCAGCGGGTCGCCCTGACGCCGCAGCAGATGCCGCACGACGACCGAACGCGTCACGGCCACCCGGCTCGCGTGCACGGTGACCAGGCCGCCGAAACCGACGTCCGTGAAGCGCCCCTCGGGGAAGGCGAGCCGATGCTCGACGAGGAAGGAACGCCGGTAGAGCGTGCCCCACACCGGGAGCAGCAGCCCGGTGAGCCGGGGGGCCTCGTCGGGTGCGAAGGCGCCGTCGGGCGTCCGCGCGGGCAGCGCGGCCGCCGGACCGTCCGAACCGCCCTCCCACCAGTGGACGCGCTCGTGCTCGGCGTACAGGACGTCCACGTCGCCGGTCTCGGCAAGCCGGGCGTCCAGCGCGGCCAGGGCGCCGGGGGCGAGGGTGTCGTCGCCGTCGAGGAACAGCACGTACGCGCCGGTCGCCGCCCGCATCCCGGCGTTGCGGACGCCGGCGCGGCCCGATGCGGGCGGCGCCTGCACGGGAATCACCCGGGAGTCGCGCGCCGCGTACCCGGCGGCGGTGCCCGCGGCCACGGCGTCGGGCGCGTCGGCGACCGGGATCAGCTCGAGATCGCCGAAGGACTGGGCGAGCACGGAGTCCAGCGCCAGGGACAGCCGGCCCTCCCCCAGCCGCGTATCCACTCGGCCGGGGGGACCCCCGTCCCCGTAGGACGGGACGATGATGCTGAAGCGGGGCATGCTGCTCTTTCTCCGTCTGCTCGGTGAGGTGCCTGATGCTCAGGCCGTACGGACCCGGCCGGGGCGTCCGGTCGGGCGCCAGGTGGAGGGCCGGGTCGGGGTCGGCCGCGACGAGCCGGTGGGCATGGGGACTCCCGGTGGGGGAACGGCGTTCAGCGGCGTTCGGTGACGGCCGGCGGACCGGAGGGATGCGGCACGGTGGCGAGCGGCGGACGCCCCGACGGGGCGGGCGCCTCCGACTGCGCCGCGGACGGCGCCGGACGGCGCTCGGAGAGCGGCACGGCCGGCGGCACGGCCGTCTCGCCCAGCACCACCCGCCGTACGACGCGCTCGGCGGCGCGTCCGTCGTCGTGCGGGCAGAACCGCTCGCGGAACGCGGCCCGCAGCTGCGCCGAGCGGGAGCCGCGCCAGTGCCCGGTCGTGAAGATGTCGATCAGCTCGTCCTCGCTGCGGGCCACCGCGCCCGGCGGGAAGGACCGCAGGTCGAAGTAGGTGCCGCGAGCCGCCTCGTACGCCTCCCAGTCGTCGGCGTGGATCACGATCGGGCGGTCCAGGTTGGCGTAGTCGAACATGAGGGACGAGTAGTCGGTGAGCAGGGCGTCCGAGGCCAGGCAGAGGGACTCCACGCTCGGGTGGTCGCTGACGTCGATGACGCCGGGCGTGCCGCGCTCGAGCGGGCTCTCCTGCCAGTAGTGGGCCCGGGCCAGGATGACGAAGCGCGGGCCCAGCCGGCGCATGACGCGCTCCAGGTCGAGGTGGCAGCGCTGGAGGCGGCGGTAGTCGCGGTGGGTGGGCGCGTACAGCACGGCGACCGTGCCGCGGGGGATGCCCAGCGACTCGCGCAGCCGGGCCACGTCCGCACCGGTCGCCCGCAGGAGGACGTCGTTGCGGGGATAGCCGTACTCGAGGGTCTCGTAGCGGCCCGGGTAGACCCGCTCCCAGGTGAGGGTGGTGTGGCGGTTCGCCGACAGGACGTAGTCCCATTTGTCGACGCCCCGCAGCAGCTCCGCGAAGTCCATGTCACGTGCGGCCGCCGGGCGCTCCTGGAGGTCCAGGCCCATGTGCTTGAGGGGGGTGCCGTGCTGGGTCTGCACGAAGACCTGGCCAGGTCGCTTGACCAGCCGCCGGTCGAAGTTGACGTTGTTGACGAGGTACTTGGAGCGGGCCAGCGCCGTCCAGTAGGCGGCCGTGCCGGGGCGCACCTGGCGCGGCCCCGGCGGGACGGCTCCCCGGTGCTCGGGGCGGGCCACCCATGCCGTGCGCACCTGCGGTGCGAAGGTGCGGAACGCGGCCTCCAGCGCACCCGGGTTGCAACTGTGCCCGCGGCCCCAGTAGGCGGCGAACACGGCGCGGTCGGCGCGCAGCGGCAACCGCAGCTGCACCCGGTAATGAGCTTGCAGGACGGCCGCCTTCAGGGCGCGGGCGAGTTTCGACACGGCCTTGTGCGTGCGCCGGCGCACGGTCATGGACGCCTGGAGCGCCCGGTACACGCGGTGCACGCCGAAGTGGACCAGGGTGTGCCGCAGCCGCGAGCGCAACGGGACCGAGACGCCCGGCGTGCGGTAACGGCGGTAGTGGGCGCGGGCCCTGCGCAGGAACTCGGCGCGCGAGCCACGCGGCAGGCGGTCGCGCTTGGTGAACACCGTCGAGAGGTGGTCGACCATGCGGCGGAACAGCACCGGCCGCCAGTCGGCGAGTTCGGGGTGCTCCTCGAGGAAGGCGAAGACCCGGTCGTACTGCTCGAAGACGTCGAAGTGGCCCCGGCTCGTGGTGGACAGGATGTTGCCCCGGCGGCGCTGGCGGTAGTGCACGCAGACCCGGTCCAGGGTCGCGATCGACGTCGCCGACAGCAGCGCCGGATACGTCCACGGGGTGTCCTCGTAGTAGCCGGGCGGGAAGACCAGGCCCACGTCCTCGACGAACTCCCGCCGGTAGGCCTTGTTCCAGGCCACCATCAGCACCCGCAGCAGCCCGGGACGGTCCGCCAGCCGGAACGGGGCGGGGCCCTCCTCGCCGAGCTGCTCGGCGAACTTGTTGCGGAGCGACTCACCCGTCCAGTACGTGCTCGCGTAGTCGTACACGAGGACGTCCGGCTCGCCCGTCTCCCGCAGCCGGTCGGCGATCGCGTGCAGCGCGCCCGGGGTGAGCGTGTCGTCGGAGTCGAGGAACACCAGATAGTCGCCGGTCGCCTGCTCCAGGCCCGCGTTGCGGGCCCGCCCCAGACCCACGTTCTCCGGCAGGTGCACGGCGCGCACCCGCGCGTCCCTGGCCGCGAACTCGTCGATGATCTCGCCGCAGGCGTCCGGCGAGCAGTCGTCGACGGCGATCAGTTCCAGATCGGCACAGGACTGGGACAGCACCGACTCGAGGCACTCGTGCAGGTACGCCTGAACCTTGTACGCGGGAACGATGACACTGAACCTGGGCAAGGGACATCCATGGGTCGGCGCGGGCGGTAGACAGGGCCTTGCCCGGAAACGGCCGATGGAGTGACGTGGTTACGGTTTCTGTGGCATACGGGGGAATTTCGGGTGAACGGAGCAGGGCGGAGCGGTGACACTGACCGGTCCGCCCTGCCGTTCGCGGCTACTTGACCGCGCCCGCCATCACCCCCGACACGAACTGCCGCTGGAACGCGAAGAAGACGGCCAGCGGGATCACCATCGAGACGAACGCGCCGGGCGCCAGCACGTCGATGTTGTTGCCGAACTGCCGTACCTGGGTCTGCAGGGCGACCGTGATCGGCTGGCTGCCGGCGTCGCTGAACACCAGCGCGACCAGCATGTCGTTCCACACCCACAGGAACTGGAAGATGGCCAGCGACGCGATCGCCGGCCCGCCGAGCGGCATCACGACCCGTGCGAACAGCCGGAGTTCGCCCGCCCCGTCGAGACGCGCCGCCTCCAGCAGCTCGCGCGGGATCTCCGCGAAGAAGTTCCGCAGCAGGAACACCGCGAAGGGCAGCCCGAACCCGACGTGGAACAGCACCACGCCCATGATCGACCCGAACAGGCCGATCTTGCCGAACAGTTCGGCGATCGGGATCAGCGCCACCTGCACCGGCACCACCAGCAGCCCCACGACGCCCAGGAACCACCAGTCGCGGCCGGGGAACTCCATCCACGCGAAGGCGTATCCCGCGAGCGAGCCGATGACGACCACCAGGACCGTCGCCGGCACCGTGATCAGCGCCGTGTTGACGAGGGAGTCGGTGATGTCGCCGTTCTCCAGCAGCTTCTGATAGCTGTCGAAGGTCAGCTGGGAAGGCTTGGCGAACACCTCCCACCAGCCGCTGGCGCTCATCTCCTCGGGGGGCCGCAGCGAGGAGATCAGCAGCCCCACGGTCGGCACCAGCCAGAACAGGCCGACGACGATCAGGAAGGCGCGGACCAGCCCGCCGTTGAGCTTCTCCATGACCCAGGCGAGTCCTTTCGTCACCGTCGCACCTCCCGTCGCAGCCGCCGCACGTTGAACCACATCACCGGGATCACCAGGAGCAGCAGGAACACCGCGATCGCGCTGGCGACGCCGGGCTGGTCCTCGGAGAAGCCCTTGCGGTACAGCTCCAGGGCGAGCACGTTCGCGTCGTCCTGCGACGAACCGGGGGCGATGATGAAGACCAGGTCGAACACCTTCAGCACATTGATCATCAGGGTGACGGTGACGACCGCGAGGACCGGCGCGAGCAGCGGGACGGTGACCCTGCGGAACACCTGCCACTCGCTTGCGCCGTCCACGCGTGCCGCCTCGAGCAGCTCGCGCGGCACCCCGGCGAGTCCGGCCGCGATCAGCACCATCGCGAAGCCCGCCCACATCCAGATGTACGAGCCGATGATCGCCGGCGTGACCAGCGAGGGGCCGAGCCAGTCCACACCGGCGTACGCCTCCGTGAAGTTGCTCGCGGGGAGCCGCAGCACGGCGCCGTCGGCCGCGGCCGGAAGGGTGAAGGTGCCGTCGGCGGCGGCCTTCGTCGAGGCGACGACCTTGCCGTCCTTCACCGCCTCGATCCTCATCCCGGTGTAGCCCAGCTCGGACGGATCGGGGACGCCGAGCGTGCCGACGCCCTTGCCGCGGGTGAAGTCCTGCCAGGCGGTGCCCGTGACCTTCCCCGGCTCGGGCCGCGCCGCCACGGCCCCCTTCGCGCCGCCCGGCATCTGGTCGGGCGCGACGCCGACCAGGGGCAGCGCGACCGGGTCGCCGGCGCGCACCGCCGACCTGGTGACGAAGGCGCCGCCCTTCTCCGGCCGCAGCGGCGAGTCGCGGCCCGGGTGCGCCTTCGGGAACGCCGACGCCTCGGCGAACGTGTCGTGCACGCCCACCCACACCGCGTTGGCGACGCCCTTGTCCGGGTCCTGGTCGTAGACCAGCCGGAAGATGATGCCGGCGGCGAGCATCGAGATCGCCATCGGCATGAAGACGACCAGCTTGAACGCGGTGCCCCAGCGCACCCGTTCGGTCAGCACCGCGAAGATCAGACCGAGCGCGGTCGCGATCGTCGGCGCGAACACCACCCAGATCACGTTGTTCTTCAGGGCGGTGCGGATGCCGTCGTCCGTGAAGAGGGCCTTGTAGTTGTCGACTCCGGCGAAGCCGTCGCCGGACTGGTCGTAGAAGCTGCGCACGACCGAGTACCCGATCGGGTAGACCACGAGCGCGCCGAGCAGCACGAGGGCGGGCAGCAGGAACAGCGCCGCCACGGTCCTGCGGGTGCCGGTCACGCTCCTGCGCGGGCGAGGAGGGGCGGGGGCTCCGGGAGCCCCCGCCTTCGCGGGCGTCGTCACGCCGCGTCAGTTCCCGTACGCCGCGGCCGCGCCCGACTCCAGGGTCGCCTGGGTGCCTGCCACGTTCGTCGGGTTCTTCAGGAAGTCCTGCAACGCCTTCCACTCGCCCTTGCCGGGGGTCCCGCCGAACGCCTGCGGGGCCTGGTCGGACATGTCGAAGCGGAAGTCGTCGCCGGCCGCGATCAGCGACTTGGCCATCTTCTGCTGCACCGGGTTCGGGTACGCCGACTCCGGCACGTTCTTGTTCGGCGAGAGGTAGCCGCCCAGCTTCGCCTGGATGGTCGCCGCCTCCGGCGAGGCCAGGAAGGTGGCCAGTGCCTGGGCCGCCTCGGAGTCCTTCAGGATCACCGCCGCGTCGCCGCCGGAGACCACCGGCGAGCTGCCGCCGACCGCGGGGAACGGGAACACCTTCGCGTCCGTGCCGACCTTCGCACCGGCCTGCACGATGTTGACCTGCGCGAAGTCGCCCTCGTAGACCATGGCCGCCTTGGGCTGGTCGCCGCCGGAGAACGTCTGCGTCACCGACGTCGGGAAGTCCGTCTGCAGCGCGCCCGCCGCGCCGCCGGCGATGTAGTCCTTCTTGCCCCAGACCTGCGCCAGTGTCGTCAGCGCGGCCTTCACGGACGGGTCCGTCCACTTGATCTGGTGCTTGGCCAGCTGGTCGTACTTCTCCGGGCCCGCCTGCGAGAGATAGACGTTCTCGAACCAGTCGGTCAGGGTCCAGCCGTCGGCGCCGCCGACCGAGAACGGTGTGACGCCGGAGTCGTAGACCGTCTGCGCGGTGGTGAGCAGCTCGTTCCACGTCTTGGGTTCCGAAGCCCCGGCGTTCTCGAAGACCTTGGCGTTGTACCAGATCAGCGACTTGTTGGCGGCCTTGTAGTAGACGCCGTACTGCTTGCCGCCGACCTTGCCGATGTCCTGCCAGCCCTGCGAGTAGTTCTTCTGCAGCTCCTTCAGGGCCGCCGCGCCCAGCGGTTTCGCCCACCCCTTGTCCACCGCCTGTTTGATGGCGCCCGGCTGCGGGAGCATCGCGACGTCCGGCGGCTGCCCGCCCGCGACCTTCGAGCCGAGGAAGTTGACGATCGGGTCCTGGGCGGGCACGAAGGTGACCTTGGCGCCCGTCCGCTTCTCGAACTCCGCGAGGACCTTCTTGAAGTTGGCCTGCTCGGCGCCGGTCCAGACGGCGGCCACCTCCAGGCTCTTGCCGTCCAGCTTGGGAAGGGTGACGGAGGCGCCGGTCTCCCCGGCCGTGGTGCCGCCGTCGCTGCTCTTGTCGTCGTCGCTTCCGCAGGCGCTGAGCGAGAGCGCCAGGGCCCCCGCCAGGAGCGTGGCCGCCGCCCTCACGCTCCTGCGTGTCCGGATGGTGTTGCTCGTAGTGCGCATCACTGCCCCGTTCTTCGTTCGTCGTCGAACGTTGAGCGCTGTCCCGTGGCAACTGGTCTACGCCGGGTGCTGGGGGTCGGCAAGAGCGCCCCCGCTGTCAAGCGGGGGATCGTGACCGCGTCGTGATCGTGAGTGCCGTGCGCGGGGCGGGGCCCCGGCGGCCGGTCCGCACCCCCCCCGACGGTCCCTCTCCGCACACCCCCGACGGGCTGGACCGTCCTCACACCCCCGACGGACTGGACCGGGCGGTGTGCCGGCCGGCCGCCCGCTCGAGGGCGCTGGCCAGGAGCGCCAGGTCGGTGGGGCCGTTGCCCAGTTCCCGCACCGGTCTACGGGTGGGCGGATCGCCCATGCGCCGCCAGTCCAGGGGGACCACGGTGGGGCGCAGGGTCGCCGTGCGGGGGATACGGCCCGTGACACGGCCGCCCTGGAAGGGCGTCGGACGGCCGTCCGCGCCGTGGAGGCGGCCACGGCCCGGCGCCGGTTCGTCCGGGCCGGAACCCGGCGCCTCGAGGGTGATGCGCACGGTGGCGCGGCGGGCCGGCTCGGACTCCGCGGTACGGCCGCCGGGCCCGGCCGCGGCCACCAGGTGGACGCCGAGCCGCTCGCCCTCGCGGGCCACCGCCTCCAGCGCGCGCATCACCGAGCCGGCGGCGGGCCGGCCCGGGGAACCCAGGGCGGGGGAGACGAGCGCGTCCAGATCGTCGACGACGACCACCAGGCGGGGCAGCGGAGACGGCGTCTCGGTCCGCTGTCGGGCGGCCGCCCCCGGGCGCAGCCGGAGCGTCGAGCTGGGCGGGGTGTCCAGATCGGCGGCGCCCGCGCCCGTCCCGGCCGGGGACGCTCCCGGCGTGCGCTGCGGCACGATACGGCCGGAGACCGCGCGGTGCGTGTGCCACTCCGCGAAGTCGGAGCGGCCCAGCAGCTCGGCCCGCCGCTTCAGCTCGGCGCTCAGCGACTGCGCGAACTCCCGCATGCGGACCGGGTCGTTGGCGGTGAGATGGGCGCTGACGTGCGGGACGTCCGTGCACACCCGCAGGCCGTCGCCGGCGCTGCCCTTGCCGACGGTGTCGCGGCCGTCCAGCAGGATCACGCCGAGCCGCTCGGGCCGCTCGGCGGCGGCCAGCGAGGCGACGAACGCCCGCAGCAGCTCGGTGCGCCCGCTGCCGCCCGGCCCCTCGATCAGCACATGCGGGCCGTCGGCCACGAGGTCCACCCCGACCGGGCCGCGCGGGCCCGCGCCGAGCACCGCCCGCACCCGTCCGCCCAGCGCGGTGGCGTCGTCGGCCGCGTCCGCCCAGCGGGCCATCAGGGAGGCGGGCGTCGCCCGGGCGAGACCCAGCTCGTCCAGCAGCCGGGCCGAAGGCGGCAGCGGCGCGGACACCCGCGGGTGCCTGTCGCCCACCCCCGCGCCGTCCGGACGCAACGGCGCCAGCGCCCGCGCGAAGCGTTCGGCCCAGGCCGCGGAGACCGCGTCCACCGCGCCGACCGTGCCCGGTCCCACCGGGCCGGGCCGCTCCGTCCGTGCTCCGGCCGGCGCGACCCGCAGCAGCCGCAGCGCCGTCGCCACGTCTCCGCTGAGCAGGGCGACCGCCCCGCACGCGCGGAACGTGGGCGCCGCCGCGCAGGCCGCCTCGTAGGTGTCGGTCACCGGTGAGGAGGGGGAGGCGGCGGAGGTCTCGGCCAGGCAGACCACGTGTATCCCGGCGCGCGGTCCGGCCGCCGCCAGCCGTGCCACCGCCTGCCGCAGGTCGGCGCCGCCGGGGTCGCCGTCCACCACGACCACCGTGTACGGGCCGGGGAAGCCGCCGTCGGCCGGATCGTCCGCCACGGCCCAGGAGGGGCGGCGGGCCGCGTCCCGCGGCGGGGGCGTCTGACCGGGGACGGCGGCGCGAGGGCCGCCCGTCCCGCCCGTCCCGCCCGCGCCGTCGGCGAGGCAGTCCTCCAGCCGGCGCAGGAGTTCGTCGGCGCGGGCCGCGGCCTGGTCGCGGTCGTAGGCGAGGAGCAGCCGGCAGTCCTGTCCGTGCCCGGGGCGCAGATGCGGCAGCCAGCCCAGCCAGGACCACTCGGCGGCGCGCTCCGCCTCGGAACGCGCCCGGTCCGTGCTGATCAGGACGATCTCCAGGGCGTCGGGGGAGTGCAGCGCGGCGAGCTGGGCCAGCACCGCGCGGGCCAGCCCGGACAGCCGCGGTCGCGGCCCGGCCAGGCCGAGCGCGCCGACCTCGCGCAGGTCCGCCGTGACCGGCACCGCGGGCAGCAGTCCCGAGCCGTCGGGCGCCGGCCGGTCAGCCGTGCCGAGCCGCACGGTGAGCGTCTCCGGGTGCCCCGGCCCGCGCTCCCAGAGCCGGGGGCCCGGGCCCAGCGCCGTCAGCAGCAGCGCCGCCGGGTCCGGCCAGGTCTCGGGCGCGGCGGGCACGGCGGCCGAAGGCCGGTCCTCGGCCGCCGCCGTCTCCTCGCCGGGCGCGCCGGCGGCGGTCTCGTTGTCCTGCCCGCCGCCGCGGCCTCCCGCCAGCCGCCGCGCCCAGGCGGAGAGGCCTCCGCGTCGGCGCACGCCCGCGGGGACGTCGGTGCCGCGCAGGGGGGTGCCCTTGCGGCCGGCGCCGGCGGGGTCGACCTCTCCGGGCCCGCCGGGCGCGTCACCGAGGGGGGAGGAGGGGCCGTCGGACGAGCGGGAGTCGTGCCGCGGGCCGACACCGGTGCCGGCGTCGGCGGCCGCGGGGTGGGCGGTGTGCGGTCCGCGGGCGTCCTCGTCGTGCGCGGCGGTGAACGAGCCGAGGCCCGCGTGGCCGCCGTGGGTGGCGGCGGATCCCTCGCCCGCCGCGCGGGTGGATCCGTCGCCGGCGAGCCGGCTCTCGATGCGCGGCGCCGCGCCCTGGCCCGGCACGACATGGGACGCGAGGGGGATCTCCCGGGCCCCCCGCAGCCGTTCGCCGCGGGCCTCCCCGGAGGCGCTCCGGTCCGCGGTGCCGTACGCGTGGCCGGTCGCGCCGGTCGGTCCGGCGGACTCGGCGCGGCCGGACGGTCCGGTCGGCCCCGCCGGGCTCAGCGGCCCCGCCAGGCCCGTGGGCGCGCCGTCCGAAGGCCCGGCCGTGGGGTCGGCCGCCGTGTCCCCGCAGGGCACCCGTACGTGTCCTTCGCCGTCCGGCGTGGTCGCCACCCGGGGGCCCGGGCCGCCGGGCGGGGCCAGCCGCAGGGCCGACTCGCCGACCCGCAGCAGGGCTCCGGGAGCGAGGCGCACGGGGCGGTCCTGCACGCGCGTGCCGTCCAGCGCGGTGCCGTTGGTGGAGCCGAGATCGGCGACCGTGACCCGGCCGTCGGCCGAGAGCGTCACCGTGCAGTGCAGACGGGAGACGTCCGGGTCGTCCAGAGGGATGTCGGCGTCGGCCGAACGGCCCACCCGGACCTGGCCGCCGTGCAGCAGATGGACCCCGCCCGCGTCCGGCCCGGCCACCACGTGCAGGCGGGCCGGGGCCTCGTCGACCTCGGGATGCGGCTCGGGATCGGCCGGCGCGCCCAGGGACAGCACCGCGCCGTCGATCAGCGGGGGCTCGCCGAGAGTGCACCGCCGGCCGTCGAGCCGCTCCACGCCCGCGTACAGCACGACCGCCGCGGCGGACGGAGACGAAGCGGAGCCCTCCCCGCAGACGGCGGAGGCCAGCGCGGACGCCACCTCGGCCAGAGCCGTGCCGGCGGGAGCGGTGACCAGTACGTCGCAGCTCGCGGCCCGGGCCCGGACGTCGGCAGGCGGGCCGGGCGGGCCCTGCGGGTCTACGACGGTCAGCCGGATCTGCATCGCCGTCAGCGATCCCTTCTGCACGGGCGCGGGCTTCCCCCCACCCCACACGAGCACAGCGGCCAGTACTGCAGGCATCCTCGCACCTGTCACTGACAACGCGCCCACCAGCCGGGGACAAGTGATCTTGATTGGTCGGCTCTGCCCGCAAAAGTGCCGGACAAGTGCCTCGCCGATGATCAGTTGAGATCGGTCACGTCCGGCTCGGGCAACCAAGACGACCGGGCAAAACGTCTTTCCTTCGAAATGCGACGACAGCCCGGTGTCCGCACCGCGGCACTACAGTGGGTCGGAACACCGGCAGGACAGCCGAGCGGGACGGGAAGTCCGGCGGATCGGCGGAACTGGCGGGACTGGCAGGACTGGCAAGCAAGCAGCAGGGAGCGCATGACGTGCGGCCGGTAGGCAGCAAGTACCTGCTCGAGGAGCCGCTCGGACGCGGCGCCACGGGCACCGTCTGGCGAGCCCGCCAGCGCGAGACCGCGGGCGCCGAGGCGGCCGTGGCCGGCCAGCCCGGGGAGACCGTCGCGATCAAGGTCCTCAAGGAGGAGCTCGCGAACGACCCCGACGTCGTGATGCGCTTCCTGCGGGAGCGGTCCGTGCTGCTGCGCCTGACCCACCCGAACATCGTCCGGGTCCGTGACCTGGTCGTCGAGGGCGACCTGCTGGCGCTGGTCATGGACCTCGTCGACGGCCCCGACCTGCACCGCTATCTGCGCGAGAACGGCCCCTTCACGCCCGTCGCCGCCGCCCTGCTCACCGCGCAGGTCGCCGACGCGCTCGCCGCCAGCCACGCCGACGGCGTCGTGCACCGCGACCTGAAGCCCGCCAACGTCCTGATGATGCAGAACGGCGGGCAGATGCACCCGCTGCTCACGGACTTCGGCATCGCGCGCCTCGCCGACTCCCCGGGCCTGACCCGGACCAGCGAGTTCGTCGGCACGCCCGCGTACGTGGCCCCGGAGTCCGCCGAGGGCCGCCCGCAGACCTCGGCCGTCGACATCTACGGCGCCGGCATCCTGCTGTACGAGCTGGTCACCGGCCGTCCGCCGTTCTCCGGCGGCTCCGCCCTCGAGGTCCTGCACCAGCACCTGAACGCCGAGCCGCGCCGGCCTTCCACGGTCCCCGACCCGCTCTGGACGGTCATCGAGCGCTGTCTGCGCAAGAACCCCGACGACCGTCCGAGCGCCGAGAACCTCGCGCGCGGGCTGCGGATCGTCGCCGAGGGCATCGGCGTGCACGCCAACTCCCTGCAGATCGCCGCGGCGGAAGGCGTCGGGCATGTGCTCGCGCCCGACCCGGCGCCCGCTTCCGTCCCGGGCGGCGGCTACGACCCGAACGCGGCCACCAGCGTCCTGCCGCACACCGGCGGTCCGGCCGGCGCCGCCGACCCCACCGCCGTCCTGCCCCACACGGACGGTCCGCAGGGCGCGGCCGACCCGACGGCCGTCCTGCCGCCGGTGCCGCCGGGCCAGTACGGCGGGCCGGCGCAGCCGCCCGAGCAGCCGCACCCCTGGCAGACCCAGATGCAGGGCGCCCGCGACCGCAACGAGCAGACCCAGGTCCAGCAGTACCTCGACCCGGGCGAGGACCCGCTGCGCCGCCGTCCCCAGCGGCAGGTGTCCCGCCAGCCCCAGCAGCCCTACCAGCAGCAGCGGCCCCCACAGCGTCAGCAGCAGCGGCCCCAGCCGCAGGCCGGCTACGGGTACCCGGGGCAGCCGCCGCAGCAGCAGTACGCGCCGGCCCAGCAACCCCAGCAGCAGCCCCAGCGCTACGCGCCGGCGCCCACGCCCCAGCAGCAGCCGCGCCAGCGGCCGCAGGCCGAGCCCCGGCAGCCGCGCGAGCCCCGGCAGCGCGGCGCCAACCCGATGAAGATCCCCGGGCTGGGCTGTCTGAAGGGCTGCCTGTTCACGATCGTCATCCTGTTCGTGGCCGGCTGGCTGGTCTGGGAGCTGACCCCGCTGCAGGACTGGATCGGCACGGGGCAGAGCTACTGGAAGCTCATCAGCGGCTGGTTCCACGACATCACCGGCTGGATCGGCGAGCTGGGGTCGAGCTCCGGCGGAAGCGGAACCGGCTGACCGTCCCGCAGGCTCCGAGCCCGCCCGTGAGTGCCGTGCGCGCCATGAGTCTGTGGACTTGTCGACATCCGGCGGGTGATTTCCGTCTCCGCGGTGAAGGTTGGCTCTCAGGACGCGTACTTTGATGGGCAACACGCGTCTGTAGGAGCAGCCTTGGCACGGAAGATCGGCAGCCGGTACACCGCCCACCAGATCCTGGGACGGGGCAGCGCCGGCACGGTGTGGCTGGGCGAGGGACCGGAGGGGCCCGTCGCCGTCAAGCTGCTGCGCGAGGACCTCGCCTCCGACGAGGAGCTCGTGGGGCGCTTCGTGCAGGAGCGCACCGCGCTGCTCGGCCTGGAGCACCCCCATGTGGTGTCCGTCCGCGACCTCGTGGTCGACGGGAACGACCTGGCGCTCGTCATGGACCTGGTCCGCGGCACCGACCTGCGCACCCGCCTCGAACGCGAACGGCGGCTCGCGCCGGAGGCCGCCGTGGCGATCGTGGCGGACGTCGCCGAAGGGCTGGCCGCCGCCCACGCGGCCGGGGTCGTGCACCGCGACGTCAAACCGGAGAACGTGCTCCTCGACATGCAGGGCCCGCTCGGCCCCGGCGGCTCGCACCGTGCGCTGCTGACCGACTTCGGCGTCGCGAAACTGATCGACACCCCCAAACGGACTCGCGCCACCAAGATCATCGGCACGCCGGACTATCTGGCGCCCGAGATCGTGGAGGGCCTGCCGCCCCGTGCCTCCGTCGACATCTACGCGCTGGCGACGGTGCTCTACGAGCTGCTGGCGGGCTTCACCCCGTTCGGCGGCGGCCACCCGGGCGCGGTGCTGCGCCGCCATGTGACGGAGTCCGTCGCCCCGCTCCCCGGCATTCCGGACGAGTTGTGGCAGCTGATCGTGCAGTGCCTGGCGAAGGCGCCGGCGTCCCGGCTGCGGGCGTCGGAGCTGGCCGCCCGGCTGCGCGAGCAGCTGCCGTCGCTTGCCGGGATGCCTCCGCTGGACGTGGACGAGCAGGACACCGAGCCGGAGGGCGGCGAACCGGACGACCTCACGCCTGCCGCGTCCGCCCCGTCGGCCTCCGCCCGGCGGGAGCGACGGGGCTCGGTCCCGCTGGTGCCGGGCGCCAAGCCGGACTCCAACCGGGACACCCACACGTCGATGCGGGTGCCCGCGCCGGACGAGCTGGCGGGCGGGGCGCACGGCACGGCGCGGGTGCCGAGGGCCGCCGGGGCGCCGCGTCCCGGCTCGGCACGGAACCGTTCCGCCGCCCGGCGCCGGCGCATCACGCTGAGCGTGGCGGCGGCGCTGGTCGCGGCGGCCGGAATCGGGACGTGGGCGGCCACCTCCGGAGACGACGCGGGAGCCACCCCGCAGGACACGAAGAACTCGGCGCCGGCCTCCCCGTGACCCCGTGACGCCGGGGGCCGCCGTCTGGGCGACCCTCGCTGCGGCCCGGAGGGGCTCGTCCGCGACCGCAGGACCGGCCGGGACGTCAAGCCCGGACGGGCCCGGATGCCGGGTCCGTTAGGCTGGAGGCGTGGCAGTCGTCGATGTATCCGAAGAGCTCAAGTCCCTCTCCTCGACCATGGAGTCGATCGAGGCCGTTCTGGACCTCGACAAGCTGAGGGCAGACATCGCCGTGCTCGAGGAGCAGGCGGCCGCGCCGTCCCTGTGGGACAACCCGGACGAGGCGCAGAAGATCACCAGCAAGCTCTCCCACCTCCAGGCCGAGGTCAGGAAGGCCGACACACTGCGCGGCCGGATCGACGATCTCGCCGTGCTGTTCGAGATGGCCCAGGAGGAGGACGACCCGGACACCCTCGCGGAGGCCGAGACCGAGCTCACCTCCGTCAAGAAGGCGCTCGACGAGATGGAAGTGCGCACGCTCCTCAGCGGGGAGTACGACGCCCGCGAGGCGCTCGTCAACATCCGCGCCGAGGCCGGCGGCGTCGACGCGGCCGACTTCGCCGAGAAGCTGCAGCGCATGTATCTGCGGTGGGCGGAGCAGAAGGGGTACAAGACCGAGGTCTACGAGACGTCGTACGCCGAAGAGGCCGGCATCAAGTCGACCACCTTCGCCGTGCAGGTGCCGTACGCCTACGGCACGCTCTCCGTGGAGCAGGGCACGCACCGTCTCGTGCGCATCTCGCCGTTCGACAACCAGGGTCGCCGCCAGACCTCTTTCGCGGGCGTCGAGATCCTCCCCGTGGTCGAGCAGACCGACCACATCGAGATCGACGAGTCCGAACTGCGCGTGGACGTGTACCGCTCGTCCGGTCCGGGCGGCCAGGGCGTCAACACCACCGACTCGGCGGTGCGCCTGACCCACCTCCCCACCGGCATCGTCGTCTCCTGTCAGAACGAGCGGTCGCAGATCCAGAACAAGGCGACGGCGATGAACGTCCTCCAGGCCAAGCTGCTGGAGCGTCAGCGCCAGGAGGAGCGGGCCAAGATGGACGCCCTCAAGGACGGCGGCAGTTCGTGGGGCAACCAGATGCGTTCCTACGTCCTGCACCCGTACCAGATGGTCAAGGACCTGCGCACCGAGTTCGAGGTCGGCAACCCCGAGGCCGTGTTCAACGGTGAGATCGACGGGTTCCTGGAAGCCGGAATTCGCTGGCGCAAGCAGCAGGAGAAGTAGGTTTGTCGACACGGTAACCGCCCCTGATTCAGGGGCGGTTTGCTTTTTACGTCACATTCACAGCACCAACATCACGCAAAGCGCCCCGACTTGGACATTGCGTACGCAACGCCCTTGACGCTGCTTTGAAAAATGGGGAGGGTGCAGTGTGGCATGCGTATCTCCGGGGCGCATGTGAACCGGGGGGTTTCAGCTAGATCTCAGCTACCCCCGTCGATCACAGCCCCCGGCGCGGCCTCATCGACGATTCAGCTACTGGGGGTAGCAACCTTATGACCAAGAAGACGCGTATCCGGGTCGCGCGCATAGCCGCGGGCGCCGTGATCGCCGCGGGCGCCTCGCTGACGGTGGCGGGCGTCGCCTCGGCCACCGGCAACGACGGCGGCCTCAGCGGCCTCGTCGAGACCGTGGGCGGTCCCGACGACCCGAACCCGGGTGGCGACCCGTGCGACATCGCCACCACTCCCGACTGTGACCCGGCCACCACGGGCACTACCGGCACCACGGGTACGAC
>NZ_JBMNDR010000041.1:26983-75370 GCF_052543235.1 Streptomyces sp. SAS_272
CGGCACCACTGGGACCACGGGTACGACCGGCACTACGGGTACGACCGGCACCACTGGGACCACGGGTACGACCGGCACTACGGGTACGACCGGCACCACTGGGACCACGGGTACGACCGGCACTACGGGTACGACCGGCACCACGGGCACGACCGGTACGACGGGCACCACCGGAACGACCGGAACCACCGGTACGACCGGCACCACCGGTTCGACCGGCACCACCGGTTCGACCGGCACCACCGGTTCGACCGGCACCACCGGTTCGACCGGCACCACGGGTTCGACCGGTTCGACCGGCACCACGGGTTCGACCGGCACCACCGGTTCGACCGGTTCGACCGGTGGCTCCACTGTCGGTGGTCCGGACGCCGACGGGACCTCCACTCAGGAGGAGGGCAGCTCCGCGCTGACCGACACCTCGGACTCCACCTCCGACGCGGTCGCCCAGGGCGGCGGCAAGGAGCTGGCCGAGACCGGCGCCGGCGAGACCACGTTCCTCATTCTCGGCGCCGCCACGATGATCGCCGGCGGCATCGGCTTCCGGGTGCTGCCGCGCCTCGTGGCCGGCCGCGGTGGAGCCGCTGCCTGACGGTGAGCAGCCGTACGCGCACATGACGTGAGAGCAAAGGGCCCGGAGCGATCAGCTCCGGGCCCTTTGTGATGCGCGTGTGGGTGTGGCGGGCGGACTACGCGGTCTGATGGGCGAGCAGCGCCAGCGCCGCCACCAGCACCGCCAGCAGCGCGATCAGCGCCATCGGGTTCAGCCCCGCGAAGAAGTTCTCCTGCTGCTGCAGCCGCTCGCGGTTCGCGCGGCACACGGGGCACCGGCCCTCGCTCACGGGGGCCGCGCAGTTAGCGCACACCAGCCGGTCGTACGTCATGCGCCTCGCCCTCCTTGCACCGGTTCCATGGACACAACGCCTCCGGGGGCGCGAACGTTCCCCTTCCACTGTGCCAGGTTCCTCCGGTGCCCGCGCGGCTCACTCGAAGAGCGCAGGGTGTACAAAGTCCCGTACAAAAACGCACAAGCCCCACCCAACCCCTCCCGACGCCTGCGCCGCCCTCCCCGGTTCGCGTATGGTCACGCTCATCTACCCCCGGCGACCCGTGGTGCATCCGTGATCCGATTCGACAACGTCTCCAAGGTCTACCCCAAGCAGACCCGCCCCGCACTCAGGGATGTCTCCCTCGAGGTGGAGAAGGGCGAGTTCGTGTTCCTCGTGGGATCCTCCGGTTCCGGCAAGTCCACCTTCCTGCGGCTGGTGCTCCGCGAGGAGCGGACCAGCCAAGGTCAGGTGCACGTCCTGGGCAAGGACCTCGCGCGCCTCTCCAACTGGAAGGTGCCGCAGATGCGCCGCCAGCTGGGGACGGTGTTCCAGGACTTCCGGCTGCTGCCGAACAAGACGGTGGCGGAGAACGTCGCCTTCGCGCAGGAGGTCATCGGCAAGTCGAAGGGCGAGATCCGCAAGTCCGTGCCGCAGGTGCTCGACCTCGTCGGGCTCGGCGGCAAGGAGGACCGGATGCCCGGTGAGCTGTCCGGCGGTGAGCAGCAGCGCGTGGCCATCGCGCGCGCCTTCGTGAACCGGCCCAAGCTGCTGATCGCGGACGAGCCGACCGGCAACCTCGACCCGCAGACCTCCGTGGGCATCATGAAACTGCTCGACCGGATCAACCGGACGGGCACGACCGTGCTGATGGCCACGCACGACCAGAACATCGTGGACCAGATGCGCAAGCGCGTCATCGAGCTGGAGCAGGGCCGCCTCGTGCGTGATCAGGCGCGCGGCGTCTACGGCTACCAGCACTGACCGCCCCCGCCATCGCCCCCGTTCTCGCGGACGTCCCCGGAAAGGCCTGAACAACACGCCATGCGCGCCCAGTTCGTACTGTCGGAGATCGGCGTAGGTCTCCGCCGCAACCTGACGATGACCTTCGCCGTCGTCGTCTCCGTAGCCCTGTCCCTGGCGCTCTTCGGCGGGTCGCTCCTGATGAGCGACCAGGTCAGCACGATGAAGGGCTACTGGTACGACAAGGTCAACGTCTCGGTCTTCCTCTGCAACAAGAGCGACGCCGAGTCGGACGCCAACTGCGCCAAGGGCGCGGTCACCGCGGACCAGAAGAAGCAGATCAAGGCCGACCTCGACAAGATGGGCGTCGTCGAGAAGGTGACGTACGAGTCGCAGGACGACGCGTACAAGCACTACAAGGAGCAGTTCGGCGACTCGCCGCTGGCCAGCTCCCTCACGCCGGACCAGATGCAGGAGTCGTACCGGATCAAGCTGAAGGACCCGGAGAAGTACCAGGTCATCGCGACCGCCTTCGACGGGCGGGACGGCGTGCAGTCCGTGCAGGACCAGAAGGGCATCCTGGACAACCTTTTCGGGCTGCTCAACGGCATGAACTGGGCGGCGCGGGCGGTGATGGCGCTGATGCTCGTGGTCGCGCTGATGCTGATCGTCAACACCGTGCGCGTCTCGGCGTTCAGCCGTCGGCGAGAGACCGGGATCATGCGGCTGGTGGGCGCGTCGGGGTTCTACATCCAGGCGCCGTTCATCGCGGAGGCCGCGGTGGCCGGACTCATCGGCGGCACGGTCGCCTGCGGATTCCTGGTGATCGGCCGGTATTTCATCATCGACAACGGCCTGGCGCTGTCCGAGAAGCTCAACTTGATCAACTTCATCGGCTGGGACGCCGTGTTGACGAAGCTTCCGCTCATCCTCGCCACGAGCCTGCTCATGCCCGCCTTGGCCGCTTTCTTCGCGTTGCGCAAGTACCTGAAGGTGTGACGCACGCCCCGAGAGCCGTACGGTCAACCGTCCGTACGGCTCTTCGCGTTCCCCTAGACTCACCGCCATGTCAGGCCGTGACCTGTTCTGTCAGCCCCGCCGTTTCGGCCGCGGGGCCACGCTGACATTGGTGTTCGCGAGCGTTCTCGTCGCCGGTGCGGCGACCGGGTCGTTGCCGCGGGGGCCGGGCGACGGGCAGCGGAGCGCTTCGGGCGCCGCACCCGCCACAGCCCCGGCCGGTCACTCGGAGGACGTCGCCCGCGCAGCCGAGGAGGCCGCCGCCGACGGCAAGTCCCCGATGGAGGCCGCCGAGCGGGCCGTCAGCCGCAGCGGGGACCGCTGGGCGGCCGTCTACTCCCAGGGCGAGTACCAGGAGTTCGAGGAATCCCTCGACGGCCGGTACACCGGCGTGGGTCTGGAGGCGCGGCGCGAGCGGGGCGGCCGGATCGAGGTCACCAAGGTGCAGCCGGGGTCGCCCGCGGCCGCCGCCGGGATCCGCGCGGGCGACCGGTTGCGCACCGTCGACGGCCGGTCCGTCGACGCCCTCCCGGTCACGGACGTCGTCGCGTTACTGCGCGGTGACGCCGAGGCCGCGTCCGCCGGAACCCCCGTCCGTCTCGGGCTGGAGCGCGGCACGCGCGCGTGGACCGAGACCGTGCGCAGGGCGCTGCTGTCCAAGGACTCCGTCACCGTGCGGGAACTCGCCGACCGGGTCACCGTCGTCGCCGTCGCCGCCTTCACCAAGGGCGTCGGCGACACCGTGCGCGGTGCCGTGCGCCGTGCGCCGGCCGGCGGCAGGATCGTGCTGGACCTGCGCGGCAACTCCGGCGGCCTGGTCACCGAGGCCGTCACCACCGCTTCCGTCTTCCTCGACGGCGGCCTCGTCGCGACCTACGACGTCGACGGCGACCAGCGCGCCCTGCACGCCGAGGCGGGCGGCGACACCCGCAAGCCCCTGGTCGTCCTCGTCGACGGCGGCACGATGAGCGCGGCCGAACTGGTCACCGGCGCCCTGCAGGACCGCGGTCGGGCGATCGTCGTGGGATCACGCACCTTCGGCAAGGGCTCGGTGCAGATGCCGCGCCGGCTGCCCGACGGCTCCGTCGCCGAGCTGACGGTCGGGCACTACCGCACCCCCTCCGGCCACGGCGTCGACGGCCGCGGCATCACGCCCGACCTGGAGGCGGACGACGGGGCGCTGGGACGGGCCGAGACCGTGCTGAGCGGACTCGGGGACACGACCTGAGCGACCGCCGCGCCGGATCCACCCGTAATCGGCTTTCCCTTCGGCCCCTTCCGGATGCGAAAATGGCAGGACTATGAGCAAGGGAATGTACGTACCGAAGGAGTCCCAGCCGAAGCAGGGCGGGGCGGCCGCGTCCGGCAAGGCCAAGGACGGCAAGCGCAAGATCGTCGCGCAGAACAAGAAGGCCCGGCACGACTACGCGATCATCGACGTGTACGAGGCCGGCCTGGTGCTCACCGGCACCGAGGTGAAGTCGCTGCGACAGGGCCGTGCCTCGCTGACCGACGGCTTCGTGCAGATCGAGGGCGACGAGGCGTGGCTGCACGCCGCGCACATCCCCGAGTACAGCCAGGGCAGCTGGACGAACCACTCCGCGCGCCGCAAGCGCAAGCTGCTGCTGCACCGCGAGGAGATCGACAAGCTCGCGGTGAAGTCCGAGGAGACGGGGCACACGATCGTGCCGCTCGCCCTGTACTTCAAGGACGGCCGGGCCAAGGCCGAGATCGCGTTGGCGCGCGGCAAGAAGGAGTACGACAAGCGGCAGACGCTGCGCGAGCAGCAGGACCGCAGGGAGACGGACCGGGCGATCGCCGCGGTCAAGCGGAAGCAGCGGCACGCCTAGCGAGCGGCCCGTGGGGAATACGGTGGCATCGGCGCGCGTTGGTCACGTACGATGGCACCTGTGCCCCGCAGTGGGCACGGGCCCTCCTCGGAGGGATTGAAAAATCAACATGGGGATGATCGGTTTCGACAGCGACTGTTGAAGCAGGGGAAGCGTGTCGAGGAAGCGGCAATGATCTCGTAAACCATATGTCGCAAAAAATAATCGCCAATACCAAGAGCGATTCCCAGTCCTACGCCCTCGCTGCCTAATAAGCAGTGAGTGTAGGACCCTTAATGGGTGTCAGCCCGGAAGTGTTCCCGATCCGGATCCTGGCATAATCTAGGGGACTAAACCATTGCGCCCGGTCACGGGGTGCGATGGGAAATCAAACAGTGACTGGGCCCGTCGGCGACTTGTTCGCGTGATCACCGGGGCCGAGAAAATCACAGCGAACTGCACACGGAGAAGCCCTGATTCTGCACCGTTGGACGCGGGTTCGATTCCCGCCATCTCCACTTCATCCCATGTGACATGAAGGCCCCGCTCCCTCAGGGAGTGGGGCCTTTTTGCGTGCGGCTCTGCGCCTGCGCCTCGGGCGGCCGTTCAGTCGCCGCCTCGGTCGCCGCTGCCTCAGCTGCCGGCGCTCAAGCCGCCGTCGGCGTACCCATGCATGGACGATCGGTTGATGTCGGCGTGCGGTCAGAAAAGCAGGCAATCCGACATCCATCAAGGTGTACTTTCCGGCCATGCCTGGAGGGGCGCTCGGCGCGTGGCGCCGTCCGGCCTCCTCTTCCCCTCCCGTCGCACCGGTGTGGCGAAGGGGCTGGTCTCTCCGGCGCTCGCCGTCCGTCCGGGGTGGACCCGCCGGTTCCCGGGCGCCGGAAGGCCGCATCGGCGGCTCCTGGAGGGATGGAATCCAGCCATAGGCATGAGCATGACTTGTGTCCATAAATGACACAACGCGAATGCCGGGCCCATGCCTGCGCTAGGTTCGTGGATCTGAGCGCAATGGGATAAAAGGGGCGCGAGAGCTGGGTGGGGGCCTGGTTCCGTCGACGTGGGCTCGGGGTCGTAGGCGCACCCGGAACAGTTCTGTGGGGGGTAGTGCGCACGTGAAGAATTGGCGAGAAGAAGCCCGACCGGAGTGGCCTGAGGCGGTGTTCCCTACGCGGGACGCGCCGGTCGCGGGGGCGGGATCGGCAGGATCTCGGAGCGCTCCCGGGCTCGGGGGGCAGTCCCTGGCACCGATGACGGGAAGCGGCGGAAGATACCGCTCGCTGATGGACGCACCGCGTGAGAGCGGCCTCCCGCCGGCCCCGGCGCAGTCGAACGGGGTGACCGGAAACGAACCTTCGAGCGATCTTCGGGATCCGTGGGCGGAGAAGCCGGGCGGCCCGGACGGGGAGGGCGCCGATCCCGGCGAGGTGACCGTCCAGCTCGACCCCCTGAAGCAGGGACGGCCGGACGGCCCCGAGGCCGCCTCCGACGTCCCGGTCTTCGTCGACGAGTCCGGTCGCCGCAGCCGGACGTTCCGCCGCATCGGCATCTTCGTGGGCATCGCGTGCGGGGCGTACGCCGTGGTCATCGTGGCCGCGCTGCTCTCGGGCAGCGCAGGCGCGCCCTGGCTGCCCGTGCCGGTGCCCGGCCAGGCCGACGACAAGCCCGCGGCCGGCGAGGTGGACAGTTCCTCGGCGCCCGACGACTCCGCCTCCTCGCGCCCCGGAGCGCCGGGCTCCGTGCGTCCCGGCGAGGCGGGGGCCACGGCCTCCGGCTCCGCCGCCGACCCGGGCAAGCCGGGGGCGAGCAGGGCGCCGGGCGCCTCGGGGAGCGCCGCGCCGACCGGTGGGGCGTCGGCGGCGGCCCGGCCGTCGGCGAGCGGGGCCGTCCGGCCCAGCGCCGGCCCGACGGCCACGGGGTCACCGGCATCGGGTCCGACCGGCCCGGTGATCGCGCCGCCGGCGTCCACGCCGCCGCCGCCGGCGTCCACGCCCGCGGAGTCCCCCTCGCCGGTGTCGTCCCCGTCCCCGGCCGGCGGAGCCTCCACCACGGTCGCCGGCGGCCCCGCGGAACCGGCCCCGGCCGCCTCGACCCCGGCGGCCTGAAGAGCCGGTGAGCACCGCCGGCCGACGGCGTGCCGACGGGGGCGCAGTCCCACGGGGCGCGCGGACCGGGGCAGGAGCACGGACCCGCGGCACGGGCGGGAGCAGCGACTCCGCCCCGCGCGACTGGACGCTGCGCCGGCCTGACATGTGGGGCCCGGCTCCGGCCGTGGCGGACCCGCCCGGTCCGGTTCCCGTCGGCTCCTCGTCACCCGCCGTCCGTGCCGCCACCCGGGGCCCTTGATCCGTCCCGCTGCCCACTGCCCGCCCGGCGCCCGCGATCTGTTCCGTTCCCGCACCCCCTCCCGCATCCGTTCCGCTCCGGCGTCCGTCCGGCGCGGGCAGCCCGTCCCGCTGCCCGCCGTCCGCCCGGCGCCCGTCCCGCTGCCCGCCGCGCGACCGGAGTCCGGTCGTCCTACCGGGCCGTCCGGCTGACGCGGCCGGCCGACGCGGCCCGAGTGCGCCGTCCTGCGGGGCGGCGCGAAACCCTCGTCCGACTCTCGTCCCCGGAGAACCGACTCTCATGGCACCACACAGCAGCCGGCGTTCGGCCCGACGGTCCGCCGTCAGGCATTCCGCGCATGCGTCGGGCGGCCGGACCGCCTCCGTCGCCGCCTCGCCCGGAGGTGAGCCGGGCGGGCGCAAGGCCGGCCGGCGGTCCGGCCCACGGCGCGGCCGGGCCGCGGGGCGGGCAGCCGGCGGCCCCGCGCACGGCGCGGCCCCGCCCGGACGCCGCCGTCTGATGCCTCCTCTCAGGCTGCGCCGCCTGCTGCCGCTGCTCGTGCTCGTCGCGATGATGGCGATGCTGATGCTGCGCGGCTATGTGCACAGCGAGATCCTCGCCGACCACCGCGTCCGCCCCGATGCCGCCTCCGGCACCGTGCCCGAGAAGATCCTCGACGGCGGCCCGGTCGTCGACACCCGAGGCGGGCAGGTGACCAGCCTGCAGGTGCCCGACCACCGGATCGTGCTCACCTTCGACGACGGACCCGACCCCACGTGGACCCCGAAGGTCCTGGACGTCCTGAAGAAGCACCGGGTGCACGCCGTCTTCTTCATCACCGGCACCATGGCCTCCCGGTACCCGGATCTGGTCCGGCGGATGGTGGACGAAGGCCACGAGATCGGCCTGCACACCTTCAACCACCCCGACCTCTCCTACCAGTCGAAGAAGCGCATCGACTGGGAGCTCACCCAGAACCAGCTGGCACTGGCGGGCGCCGCCGGCATCCGGACGTCCCTCTTCCGGCCGCCGTACTCCTCCAGCCCGGACGCGCTCGACGACGCCTCCTGGCCGGTCACCCGGTATGTCGGGACGCGCGGCTACCTCACCGTCTTCACCACCGCCGACAGCGAGGACTGGCAACGGCCGGGCGTGCGGCAGATCATCCGCAACGCCACGCCCAAGGGCGGCAAGGGCGCCATCGTCCTCATGCACGACTCCGGCGGCGACCGCCGCCAGACCGTCCAGGCCCTCGACGTCTATCTCCCCGAACTCACGCGGAAGGGTTACGCGTTCGAGAACCTCACCGAGGCCCTGCAGGCGCCCAGCGCGCACACCCCGGTCACCGGGGCCGACCTGTGGAAGGGCAGGGCCTGGGTCTTCCTGGTCGGGGCCTCCGACGACATCACCGCCGTCCTGGTCGTCGGCCTCGCCGTGATCGGCGTCCTCGTCTTCGCCCGCTTCGGTCTGATGCTGCTGCTCTCCGCGATCCACACCCGCCGTACCCGCCGCAAGGACTTCGTATGGGGTCCCGACGCGCCCGTCACCGAACCGGCCTCGGTGCTCGTGCCGGCCTACAACGAGGCCAAGTGCATCGAGAACACGGTCCGTTCGCTCATGGAGAGCGAGCACCCGATCGAGATCCTGGTGGTCGACGACGGCTCGAGCGACGGCACCGCCCGCATCGTCGAGGACCTGCAGCTGCCCGGCGTCCGGGTGGTGCGCCAGCTCAACGCGGGCAAACCCGCCGCCCTCAACCGGGGCATCGCCAACGCGCGGCACGACCTCATCGTCATGATGGACGGCGACACGGTCTTCGAGCCGTCCACGGTCCGCGAGCTCGTCCAGCCGTTCGCCGACCCGAAGGTCGGCGCGGTCGCCGGCAACGCCAAGGTCGGCAACAAGGACACCCTCATCGGCGCCTGGCAGCACATCGAGTACGTGATGGGCTTCAACCTCGACCGCCGCATGTACGACGTCCTGCGCTGCATGCCCACCATCCCGGGAGCCGTCGGGGCGTTCCGCCGCAGCGCGCTCGACCGCGTCGGCGGCATGAGCGACGACACCCTCGCCGAGGACACCGACATCACCATGGCCATCCACCGGGACGGCTGGCACGTCGTGTACGCGGAGAAGGCACGCGCCTGGACCGAGGCCCCGGAGTCCGTCCAGCAGCTGTGGTCCCAGCGCTACCGCTGGTGCTACGGCACGATGCAGGCGATCTGGAAGCACCGCCGCGCCCTCGTCGAACGCGGACCCTCGGGCCGCTTCGGACGGGTGGGCCTCCCGCTCGTCTCCCTTTTCATGGTCGTCGCCCCGCTCCTCGCGCCCCTCATCGACCTGTTCCTCGTCTACGGCCTGCTCTTCGGCCCGACCGGCCAGACGATCGCGGCCTGGTTCGGCGTGCTCGCCGTCCAGGCGGGCTGCGCGGCCTACGCGTTCGTCCTCGACCGCGAGCGGCTCACCCCGCTGATCTCCCTCCCGCTCCAGCAGCTCCTCTACCGCCAGCTGATGTACATCGTGCTGCTCCAGTCCTGGATCACCGCGCTCACCGGCGGCCGGCTGCGCTGGCAGAAGCTGCGTCGCAAGGGGCAGGTGGCCGCCCCGCCGGGCGCGGTGGCGCCGGCCGCGAGCCTGGACGGGGGTGCGGTCCGATGAGCACCGAGCCGAGGACGGAGCCGAGCGGACGGCCGGGCAGCCGGCCGGCGCACGGTCGCCCGGCGGACGGTCGGTCTGCGGACGACCGCCCGCTGGACAGCACCGCGCGGTTGCCTCAACTGACCGAGCCGACCCAGCCGACCCAGCCGACCGGGCGGGGCGAGCGGGCCGAGCCGACCGAGCGGGCCGAGCAGTCGGGCGGGACCGCGCGCACCGATGCTTCTCAGGCGGCGAAGAAGAGCGGCGGACGCGACCGCTACTTCGACCTCCTCCGGGCGGTCGCCCTGTTCCGTGTCGTCCTCTACCACCTGATGGGCTGGGCCTGGCTCCCGGTCGTGTTCCCCTCGATGGGCGTGATGTTCGCGCTCGCCGGCAACCTGATGGCCCGCTCGCTCACCCGGCGTCCCGCGCTGGAGGTCGTGCGCGGACGCATGCGCCGCCTGCTGCCGCCGCTGTGGCTGCTGGGCGCGGTCGGCGTGACGGGCATGCTGGCCGCGGGATGGGGCCCGGACGAGGAAGGGCACCCGGGCTGGTGGTGGTTCCACCTCGCGTACTGGGTCCTCCCGCTGAGCGACCCGCCGTACGGCGAATCCCTGCCGGGCGTGCGGCAGCTGATCGGCGACGACTGGGCCACCGACATGGGTGTGCCCCTGTGGTACCTCCGCGCCTACCTCTGGTTCGTCGTGCTCTCCCCGCTCCTGCTGCGCGCCCTGCGCCGGCTGCCCTGGCCGACGGTTCTCGCGCCGCTCGCGCTGTCCGCCGCCCTGGAGTTCGGCGCCGTGGCACTGCCCGGCTGGCGTCTGCAGGCCGGCCTCACGGACTTCGGCACGTTCGGCGCGTGCTGGCTGCTGGGCATGGCGCACCAGGAGGGCCTGCTGCGCCGCCTGCCCCGCTATGCGGTGCCGTCCCTGGCCCCGGTGGTGGCGGCGACCGGCCTCTGGTACGCGCTGGGCCATCACCTCAGGGAGGGCCACGACCTCGACGACATGCCGTTCGCGCAGTCCCTGTGGTCCTTCGCCGCGGTCCTGATGCTCCTGCACATCAGTCCGTCCTGGACCGAGTGGCCGGCCCGGCTGCGCCGCTGGGACCGGGTGATCACCCTGCTCAACTCCCGTGCGGTGACGATCTATCTCTGGCACAACGTGTGCATCGGCGTCGTCGAGGCCCTGTGGGACCGGCTGTGGGCCTTCCCCCTGCTGGAGAACGACGCCCGCTGGGTGCTGGAGAGCCCGTGGCCCCAGCTGCCGTTCGTCTGGCTCCTCACGGCGGCCTGCGTCGTCTGTTTCGGCTGGGTCGAGGACCTGGCGGCCCGCCGCAGGCCCCGTCTGTGGCCGGACGGACGCGTCGGCGCGCACCGCGCGTGACCTGGGGCGTGCTCCGCCCCCGTCCGGTCGCCGGGCGGGGGTGAGAAGCAGGTTCGAGCGGGTCGGTCGCCGCTCACCGGGGCCGCGGGCGTGTGGAAGACTGCCCGCGTTGCGTGAGTGAACAGCCGTTCGGCTGGTGGGGGAGTGAGTGCCGGTGAGCAAGCGGCAGATGCGAAGCATGCTGAAGTCGATGGCGGGAGGTGGGCCCGTCGAGCTCACCAGCCCTTTGGCCTCGGTGAAGAAGCTGGCCCGGCTCGCCTTCGTGGCCCAGCAGTTCGGGTACGAGTACGCGGACGCCGGGCACGGCGGCTCGCAGGGCAACGCGCTGAAGCTGCTGATCGTCCCCGATCCCAGCCCGCAGGCACGCGCGCGTGCCGCGCAGAACTGGGCGCAGTACCCGAACGCGCACGACGGTTTCTCCCTGCCGCCGCTGGTCCCGGACGCCTTCGAACTTCTCCGGACCCGCATCACCTTCGACCTCACCGGCAGGCAGGCCGAGAAGCGGATGGGGTACGGCGCGCTGGGCGCCACCGCGGGCTGCGCGGTCCTCGGGATACGGCTCGGGGCCACGGGCGCCGACTTCGGAGTCGCCGCCGCCGTCTGGGTCGTCCTCATGGCCGTCTGCGGAACCGGCTTCGCCGTCAACCGGCGTCGCAACGCCGCGTCCGGCGCCCGGCTGAAAGCCGCCGGCTTCACCCCGGTGACCGACGCGACGGGCCGCCTGCGGTACCTGCCCGCGGGAGTGGGGGCGGGAGCGGGGGCCGGTCCCGGCCGGAACCCGTACGGCGCCGGACTCCCGGCCCAGGCGCCGGCGTCGCCCCCGTCCGGCCCGTACGGCGCCGCCCCCGCGGCCGCCCCCGGTTACGGCTACCCGTATCAGCCGCAGCAGCCGCAGCAGCCGCAGCAGCCCCCGCACCCCCACCAGCAGCCGCAGCCGTATCAGCAGTCCCACCACCAGCCGCCACAGCCGTACCAGCATCAGCCGGGCCCGTACTCCCAGCACGACCCCCAGCCGGACCCGTACGCCGGGCATCAGCACCAGCAGCAGCCCCAGCCCGGCCCGTACGCGCAGCCGCAGCCGCAGCCTCACCCGCAGCACCAGCCGCCCCAGCAGCCCGCCCCGTACGGCCGGCCACAGCCGTACCCGCAGCAATACCCGTACTCTCCCCAGGCCCCCGAGGCCCCGTCGGCCCCTCAGGCCCCGCCGTACCCGCAGCCCCAGCAGCCCGCCCCCTACGACCGGCCGCCCCAGGACTGAGCTCTGCCCGCGACCTCTCACCGGCCGTCCGCTCAAGGTGAGAGCAACGTTCCTTTCCGGTCACCCACAGCCACAGCGCGGAAACGCGCTCTCCCTACCTTCGGGACTCATCACCGCTCATCCCCCCGGACCACCCGAGCCCGGAGCACGTGGAGGCGTCATGACAGCCCCGAGTACAGCCCCCGCACCGCCGTCCCCCGCCAAGAAGGGGAGCCGCTGGATCGAGGAGTGGGACCCCGAGAACGAGGCCTTCTGGAACGAGAAGGGCGAGAAGATCGCCCGCCGCAACCTCCTCTTCTCCGTCCTCTCCGAGCACATCGGGTTCTCGATCTGGACCATGTGGTCCGTGCTGGTGCTCTTCATGGGCCCGGAGTACGGCCTCACCCCCGCCGACAAGTTCCTGCTGACGTCGATGGTGACGCTGGTCGGAGCGGTGGTGCGGGTGCCGTACACCTTCGCCGTCGCGATCTTCGGCGGCCGGAACTGGACGATCATCTCCGCCGGCCTGCTGCTGATCCCCACCGTCGCCGCCTTCACGGTGATGGAGCCGGGGACCTCCTTCAACACCTTCCTGCTGGTCGGCCTGATCGCGGGCATCGGCGGCGGCAACTTCGCCTCCTCCATGACCAACATCAACGCCTTCTTCCCGCTCCGCAAGAAGGGCTGGGCGCTCGGGCTCAACGCGGGCGGCGGCAACATCGGCGTGCCGGTGCTCCAGCTGATCGGTCTCGCCGTCATCGGCGCGAGCGGCGGCCCGCGCGTGCTGCTCGGGATCTACATCCCGCTGATCGTGATCGCCGCGACCCTGGCCGCGCTGTTCATGGACAACCTGGCGTCCGTGAAGAACGACACCGGCGCCGCGATCGACTCCGCGAAGGACGCCCACACCTGGATCATGTCCTTCCTGTACGTGGGCACGTTCGGGTCGTTCATCGGCTACAGCTTCGCCTTCGGGCAGGTCCTGACGAACCAGTTCGGCCGGACGCCCCTCCAGGCGGCCTACCTCACCTTCATCGGCCCGCTGCTCGGCTCGCTGATCCGCCCGGTCGGCGGCTGGCTGGCCGACAAGTACGGCGGCGCGAGGATCACGCTCTACAACTACGTCGGGATGGCCGCCGCGACCGGCGTCCTGGTCTTCGCCAGCATGGAGAAGTCGCTCGGACTCTTCGTCTCCGCCTTCGTGGTGCTGTTCGTGCTCAGCGGCCTCGGCAACGGGTCGACGTACAAGATGATCCCCGGCATCTTCCAGGCCAAGGCCGTCGCGAAGGGCCTGGAGGGCGAGGCCGCGGCCGCCTACGGCCGGCGTCTGTCCGGCGCCTCCATGGGACTCATCGGCGCGGTCGGCGCGCTCGGCGGCGTCGGCATCAACCTGGCCTTCCGCCAGTCGTTCCTCTCCTACGGCTCCGGCACCGGCGCCTTCGTGGCCTTCCTCGCCTTCTACGCGGCCTGCTTCGCGGTCACCTGGGCCGTATACCTTCGCCGTCCGGCCGGCCGGGTGACCGCCACCGGCTCGGCATCCGAGGCGAAGCCGCAGCTCAGCTACGCGGAGGTGTGACGTAACACGGGCGACATGAAGCCGAACCGAGCCTGTCACGCACCGTTGACAGGCTCGTCGGCATGTAGGTCAAACGCGACGTGACTGCGGGACGAGAGCTATGCACCAGGAACAGCAACAACCGGCCACCGGCCATCGGGGCGACGTCGAACACGGGCCTCTCGCGGGCTTCACCGTGGGCGTGACGGCCGCGCGCCGGGCCGAGGAGCTCGGCGCGCTGCTCCAGCGGCGCGGGGCGGCGGTGCTGCACGCGCCCGCCCTGCGGATCGTGCCGCTCGCCGACGACGGCGAGCTGCTCGCCGCCACCAAGGAGCTCATCGACCAGGCGCCCGACGTCGTGGTCGCCACCACCGCCATCGGCTTCCGCGGCTGGGTCGAGGCCGCCGACGGCTGGGGGCTCGGCGAGCAGCTGCTCGCCCGGCTGGGCGGGGTGGAGCTGCTCGCCCGCGGTCCCAAGGTGAAGGGCGCCGTCAGGGCCGCCGGGCTGACGGAGACGTGGTCGCCGTCCAGCGAGTCCATGGCCGAGGTGCTCGACCGGCTCCTGGAGGAGGGCGTCGAAGGGCGCCGGGTCGCCGTCCAGCTGCACGGCGAACCGCTGCCCGGGTTCGTGGAGTCGCTGCGGGTGGCGGGCGCCGAGGTGGTGGGGGTGCCCGTCTACCGGTGGATGCCGCCGGAGGACATCACGCCGCTCGACCGGCTCATCGACGCAGCCGTCACGCGCGGGCTGGACGCGATCACCTTCACCAGCGCGCCCGCGGCCGTCTCGCTGTTCTCGCGGGCGGAGGAGCGCGGGCTGCTGTCCGAGCTGCTCACGGCCCTGCACCACGACGTGCTGCCGGCCTGCGTCGGCCCCGTCACCGCGCTGCCGCTGCAGGCGCGCGGCGTGGACACCGTCCAGCCGGAGCGGTTCCGGCTCGGGCCGCTCGTGCAACTGCTGTGCCAGGAGCTGCCGGGCCGGGCCCGGGCGCTGCCGCTCGCCGGTCACCGAGTGGAGATCCGGGGCCATGCGGTGCTGGTGGACGGGGCGCTGCGGCCGGTGCCGCCGGCCGGGATGTCGCTGCTGCGGGCGCTGTCGCGGCGGCCGGGCTGGGTCGTGCCGCGGTCCGATCTGCTGCGGGCGCTGCCCGGGGCCGGACGGGACGAACACGCCGTCGAGACGGCGATGGCCCGGCTGCGGACGGCTCTCGGCGCGCCCAAGCTGATCCAGACCGTGGTGAAGCGCGGGTACCGGCTGGCGCTCGACCCGGCCGCGGACGCCAAGTACGCGGACGTCTGAGCGGTTTGCCCGCCCCGGGGCCGCAACTGCCCCGGGGAGTGCCCCCGGACGGGCTGGTTATCGGCTTCCGGCGCTGGCACTGTGAGGGGGAGGGTTCTTCCGGGAGAACGCCCAAGGCGGTGGCGCATGACACTGGGGACGGTCACGGACTTCCACGAGCTGCGGTTCGACGCCGGGCGGTGTTGTCTCGACCTGCTGGCGACCAGTCATCCCGAGGAACATCTCGACGGCGTCGCGCCGTTGTGCGCGTGGATCCGCGGCTGCGGACTCGTCCCGCCGGGCACCCCGCTGACCCACGCCGACCCGTCCTGGCCGCCGGCCTTCCGGGAACTGCGGCGCAATGTAGGACAGTTGGTGCACGGGTGGCTCGCCCGCACCTCCGCCGCCCCCCACGATCTCGCGCTGGCCCGGGTCAACGACGCCGCCCGGGTCGCGCCGCCCGTCCCTCGCGCGGTGCGCGGCGAGGACGGCGTGCTGGTGCGTGAGTTGGAACGGCCGCCGGGCTGCGCCGCACTGCTCGCCGCGGTCGCCCTGGACGCGGTGGAACTGCTCACCGATCCGGTCGCCCGGGCCGGGCTGCGGCAGTGCGCGGGGGACAACTGCCCGATCGTGTACGTCGACACCTCCCGGGGCCGTCGCCGGCGCTGGTGCTCCAGCGAGGTCTGCGGGAACCGGGAACGGGTCGCGCGACACCGTCGGCGCGCCGCGCTCGCGCGCGCCTGAGCCTTCGTCGGGTGACTTGCGGGCCGCACTCCGGGTGACCGTCCGCCAACTGCCCTGTCGGGTATGCGGCTTTCGTGGACCCGCGGCCTGGTGGTTGTCGAAGTGATTTCGATTACACACCGTTTACCCCCGGCGCTCGGCGGGCAGTCGGCGCGATCTTGTCGATGTGGCGGATTTGTAAAGAAAAGACGGTGGGAATGTGCCGCCATGTCCCCCTCGTCATGACACCCGGAAGAAAAGTGTCCCCGCGGTTTGAACGCTCAACACCCCCCTTGCGTACCCGTCGTCGAGCGACCGAACGGGGGATCCCCCGGACACCGGAGGTGGGCGTGCGCAAAGATGCGGCCGTGGCCAATGAACGTGGATCGAGGGCCCGACATCGCATGTCCCAGCCCTCGGAACCTGACGAGGAGCTGATGCGTGCTCTGTATCGGGAGCATGCCGGACCCCTGCTTGCGTATGTCCTGCGCCTGGTTGCCGGAGATCGGCAGCGTGCCGAGGACGTCGTGCAGGAGACGCTCATCCGTGCCTGGAAGAACGCCGGTCAGCTCAATCGGGCGACCGGATCGGTACGCCCCTGGCTGGTGACGGTCGCACGTCGCATCGTCATCGACGGCCACCGCAGCCGGCAGGCCCGGCCGCAGGAGGTCGACCCGTCGCCGCTGGAGGTCATTCCTGCGGAGGACGAGATCGACAAGGCGCTGTGGCTGATGACGCTGTCCGACGCGCTCGACGACCTGACCCCGGCCCACCGGGAGGTGCTCGTCGAGACGTACTTCAAGGGGCGTACCGTCAACGAGGCGGCCGAGACGCTCGGCATACCCAGCGGCACCGTGCGCTCACGGGTGTTCTACGCCCTGCGGTCGATGAAGCTGGCTCTGGAGGAGCGGGGGGTGACGGCGTGATGAGCATTTACGGGGGGTTCGGAGCAGGTGGGCCGGGTATGTCTGGCCCCATGCAGGGATCTGTGGGATCTCCGAGCCCGAGCGAACACGAGACCGTCGGCGCCTACGCCCTCGGCATCCTCGACGACGCCGAGGCGACCGCCTTCGAGGCGCATCTCGCCGGCTGCGAGTGGTGCGCCCAGCAGCTCGACGAGCTGGCCGGGATGGAGCCGATGCTGGCCGCGCTCGCGGACCTGCCGGGTTCCGGCACCCCGGCGATCGGCGACTCCCTGTCCGCCCGTCCCAGCCCGCGCCTGGCGGAGCGGCTGGTCGACGAGATCTCCGAGCGCCGCGCGCTCAAGCGCCGCCGCTCCTTCTTCCTGGTGGCGGCCGCGGCCGCGCTGATCATCGGCGGCCCCCTCACGGTGCTGGCCGCGACCGGCGGCGACGGCGGGAGCAAGGGCGTCCAGGCGGGCTCCACCAAGTCCGCGAACTCCGCCAAGGACGCCTTCGACGCGCTCGCCCAGCGGGTCTCCGCGACCGACTCCGCCAGCAAGGTCTCCGCGACCGTCGCCATGGGCGAGAAGGCGTGGGGCACGGAGATCGGCGTCGAGCTGAAGAACGTCAAGGGCCCGGAGAAGTGCTCGCTGATCGCCGTCGGCAAGAACGGCGAGCGCGAGACGGTCTCCTCCTGGTCGGTGCCGGACTGGGGTTACGGCCTCCCCGACGCCAAGACCGAACAGGCCAAGAACCCGCTTTACGTATCCGGCGGCGCGGCCTTCAAGACCAACGAGATCGACCACTTCGAGGTCATGACCTTCGACGGCAAGAAGCTCGTCCAGGTCGACGCGTAGTCGCGCATGGCTTCGGGGGCCCCCTTCGCGTACGGTTGACGGCTGCCCAGCACGTCAGAAGGGGGCCCGGTGGCCGCTCAGGCACAGCAGGAGACCGTGGTCGGATCGGTCGACGAAGCCGCGCAGGATTCCATGGGGGATTCGGTGCGGGACCGAGAGATCAGCGTCGAACAGGTACACCTCGACCGGGTGTACCGCCGCCTCGAGGAGAAGATCCACGAGGCCGAATTCCTCATGAACGACGCGGCCCAGCGCGGCCAGGTCGGCACGCCCGGCGCCCTCGCCGAACGGGACGCCCAGGTCTTCCGGGCCGGCGTCCACCTCAACCGGCTCAACAACGAGTTCGAGGACTTCCTGTTCGGGAGGATCGACCTGCTGCTCGGCAAGGACGGCAAGAAGGGCCCGGACGGTGCCTACACCGCCGTCGAGCCCGCCGAGGGCGCCGTCCGCCCCGACAACACGGCCGACATCGCCGAGACGCTGCACATCGGCCGGATCGGGGTCCTCGACTCCGAGTACGCGCCGCTGGTCATCGACTGGCGGGCGCCCGCGGCCGCCCCGTTCTACCGCTCCACCCCCGTCGACCCGGGCCGCGTCGTGCGCCGCCGGGTCATCCGCTCCAAGGGACGGCGCGTCCTCGGCGTCGAGGACGACCTGATGCGTCCCGAGCTGAGAGCGACCCTGGACGGCGGCGAACTGCCCGTCATCGGCGACGGCGCCCTCATGGCCGCCCTCGGTCAGGCCCGCAGCCACACCATGCGCGACATCGTCGCCTCCATCCAGGCCGAGCAGGACCTCGTCATCCGCGCCCCCGCCGCCTCCGTCACCTACGTCGAGGGCGGCCCGGGCACCGGGAAGACGGCCGTCGCGCTGCACCGGGCCGCCTATCTGCTCTACCAGGACCGGCGGCGCTACTCCGGCGGCATCCTGATCGTCTCGCCCACGCCCCTGCTGGTGGCGTACACCGAGGGCGTGCTCCCCTCCCTCGGCGAGGAGGGCCAGGTCGCCATCCGCGCCATCGGCTCCCTCGTCGACGGCGCCGAGGCCACCCAGTACGACTCCCCGGCGGTGGCCCGGGCCAAGGGGTCGTACAGGATGCTGAAGGTGCTGCGCAAAGCCGCCCGCGGCGCACTGGAGAACGGCGCCGACGCCGGCCGGGACACGACCCGGGCGACGCAGCTCGGCTTCGACGAGCCCGACGAGGCTCCCGCGCCCGTGGGCACGCCCGGCCGGCTGCGCGTCGTCGCGTTCGGCCGCCGGCTGGAGCTGGAGGCCTCCGACCTGCAGCGCGTCCGGCACAACGCGCTCAGCGGCACCGCCCCGGTGAACCTCCTGCGCCCCCGCGCCCGCAAGCTGCTCCTGGACGCCCTGTGGGAGCGCTCCGGCGCGTCCGGCCGGCACAGCGACCCGGAGCTCGCCGCCGAGCTGCGCTCCTCCTTCGACGAGGACGTCAGCACCGAGGACTCCTTCATCGCCTTCCTCGACGCCTGGTGGCCCGAGCTCACCCCGCAGGCGGTCCTGCGGGCCATGGCCGACGAACGGCGGCTGGGCCGCTGGGCCCGCCGCATCCTCAACCCCGGCGAGGTCCGCAAGGTCGCCCGCTCCCTCAAGCGGGACGGGCTCTCCGTGCACGACATCGCCATGCTCGACGAGCTCCAGGCGATCCTCGGAGCCCCGGCCCGCCCGCGCAAGAGACGCGAGCTGGACCCAATGGACCAGCTCAGCGGTCTCGAGGAGCTGATGCCGGTGCGCGAGGAGACGCAGCGCGAGCGCGCCGAGCGGCTCGCGCAGGAGCGCACCGAGTACGCGCACGTCATCGTCGACGAGGCGCAGGACCTCACCCCGATGCAGTGGCGCATGGTCGGCCGCCGCGGCCGGCACGCCACCTGGACCGTCGTCGGCGACCCGGCCCAGTCCTCCTGGTCCGACCCCGACGAGGCCGCCGAGGCCCGCGACGAGGCCCTCGGCACCCGCCCCCGCCGCCGCTTCCAGCTGACGGTGAACTACCGCAACCCGGCCGAGATCGCCGAGCTGGCCGCCAGGGTGCTGGCCTTGGCCATGCCGGGCGCCGAGTCCCCGTCGGCGGTCAGATCGACGGGTGTCGTGCCCCGCTTCACGGCCGCCCGCGGCTCGCTGGCGCCGACGGTGCGCGCGGAGGCCGAGCGGCTCCTCGAACGCGTGGACGGCACGGTCGGCGTCGTCGTCGCCATGAACCGCCGTGAGGAGGCCAGGCGGTGGCTGGCAGGTCTCGGGGACCGTGTGGTGGCGCTCGGCAGCCTGGAGGCCAAGGGCCTGGAGTACGACGCCACGGTCGTCGTCTCGCCCGCGGAGATCGCCGACGAGTCACCGGCCGGCCTGCGGGTGCTGTACGTCGCCCTCACCCGGGCGACGCAGCAGCTCACGGTGGTGTCCGGGGAGCGGGACGAGCCGGACGGACACGGGGTGCCGGACCTTCTGCGGGACTGATCGAGGTGAACTGCCCGCACGGGAATGGCGTTCGGGCATCCGTTTGTTAGCCTGGTCGTGACACCGGCTCGATCCAAGCCCCCGGGCCCAACCTTCGTCGCTACGAGCGACCACTTGCCGCGAGGCGAGCATGGCGGGCCGGTGTCATGAACGAGGGGAGAGGCCCGCATCACCTGTGATGCGGGCCTCTTTCCTGTGCGGGGCCGGGCCGCGCCCACCCGCTGACGGCCGCGCCCGCCCCGTTCATTGAGAACAAAACGATCGCAATTCGGGGCGGCTTTCCCGTACTCGTCGGTAGGTGCGACGATCGGACCGCAATCCCGCGACCCAGCAGTGCAGAGGAAGTCGGCCATGGCAACGGCGCCCAGCGTCTCCTACTCGATGACGGTCCGGCTGGAGGTGCCCGCGAGCGGCACCGCGGTCTCCCAGCTCACCGGGGCCGTCGAGTCCCACGGAGGCTCGGTGACCGGCCTCGACGTCACGGCGTCCGGCCACGAGAAGCTCCGCATCGACGTCACCATCGCCGCCACCTCCACGTCGCACGCCGACGAGATCGTCGAGCAGCTGCGCGGCATCGAGGGCGTCACCCTCGGCAAGGTCTCCGACCGTACGTTCCTGATGCACCTCGGCGGCAAGATCGAGATGGCGTCCAAGCACCCCATCCGCAACCGCGACGACCTCTCGATGATCTACACGCCGGGCGTGGCCCGCGTCTGCATGGCGATCGCCGAGAACCCCGAGGACGCCCGCCGCCTCACCATCAAGCGCAACTCCGTTGCGGTCGTGACGGACGGCTCCGCCGTGCTGGGCCTCGGCAACATCGGCCCGAAGGCCGCGCTGCCGGTCATGGAGGGCAAGGCGGCCCTTTTCAAGCGGTTCGCCGGGATCGACGCCTGGCCGCTGTGCCTGGACACCCAGGACACCGACGCCATCGTCGAGATCGTCAAGGCGATCGCCCCCGGCTTCGCGGGCATCAACCTCGAGGACATCTCCGCCCCCCGCTGCTTCGAGATCGAGGCCCGGCTGCGCGAGGCCCTCGACATCCCCGTCTTCCACGACGACCAGCACGGCACCGCGATCGTCGTCCTCGCCTCCCTCACCAATGCCCTGCGCGTCGTGGGCAAGGGCATCGGCGACGTGCGCGTGGTCATGTCGGGCGCGGGTGCGGCCGGCACCGCCATCCTCAAGCTGCTGCTCGCCGCCGGGGTCAAGAACGCGGTCGTCGCCGACATCCACGGCGTGGTCCACGCCGACCGCCCGGACCTCGTCGACGCGGCCCCCGACTCGGCCCTGTGCTGGATCGCCGACAACACCAACCCCGAGGGCCTCACCGGCACGCTGAAGGAGGCCGTGCGCGGCGCGGACGTCTTCATCGGCGTCTCCGCCCCGAACGTCCTCGACGGCGACGACGTGGCCGCGATGGCCGAGGGCTCCATCGTGTTCGCGCTCGCGAACCCCGACCCCGAGGTCGACCCGGCGGTCGCCCGTCTGACGGCGGCGGTCGTGGCCACCGGCCGCTCCGACTTCCCCAACCAGATCAACAACGTGCTGGTCTTCCCGGGCGTCTTCCGCGGTCTGCTGGACGCGCAGTCCCGCACCGTCAACACGGAGATGATGCTCGCGGCCGCGAAGGCCCTCGCGAACGTCGTGAGCGAGGACGAGCTCAACGCGAACTACATCATCCCGAGCGTCTTCAACGACAAGGTCGCGGGCGCGGTGGCGGGCGCGGTGCGCGAGGCCGCCAAGGCCGCCGGCGCGTCGGCTCCGCAGCCTTTGTAGGCTTGTCGGGCAGCACGCGGGGGCCCGGGCGGTCTGTGACGATCGCCACGACGGCCCCCGCATCGGCGCGTCGTGGAACGTCGCGCCGTGGACGGCCCTCTAGGGTTGCGCCCGAGCCGAGCGCTCTCGTGTGACTCCCAAGGGTTGTCTCACGACTCCGAGCGGGTGCCGGATTGGCTTTCCCGCCGCAGGTAGGGGCAGGATGCGTCCCTGGGCGCGAGCACAACGACTTCGCTGTGCCCCACAGGCGGCTCTGCCGCGTGGCACGCCTCAACGGCAAGAAGAACACGGGAGTAACAACATGAACCGCAGTGAGCTGGTGGCCGCGCTGGCCGACCGCGCCGAGGTGACCCGTAAGGACGCCGACGCCGTTCTGGCCGCGTTCGCCGAGACCGTCGGCGAGATCGTCGCCAAGGGCGACGAGAAGGTCACCATCCCCGGCTTCCTGACCTTCGAGCGCACCCACCGTGCCGCTCGCACGGCGCGCAACCCGCAGACCGGTGACCCGATCCAGATCCCGGCCGGCTACAGCGTCAAGGTGTCCGCGGGCAGCAAGCTCAAGGAAGCCGCCAAGGGCAAGTAGGCCTTCGCGTACGCGACGGGATCTGCGTACGAGGCTCAGCAACGCGAATGGGGCGGCTCCCCTTAGGGGAGCCGCCCCATCGTCGTACGCGGACAGCGGGTCGGTCAGCCGAGTGCCTTGCCCGGCAGTTCCACCTTCGCGCCGAGCTCGACCAGCTTTTCCATGAAGTTCTCGTAGCCGCGGTTGATGAGGTCGATGCCGTGCACGCGGGAGGTGCCCTGGGCCGCGAGGGCGGCGATCAGGTACGAGAAGCCGCCGCGCAGGTCGGGGATGACCAGATCGGCGCCCTGGAGCTTCGTGGGGCCCGACACGACCGCGGAGTGCAGGAAGTTGCGCTGCCCGAAGCGGCAGTCGGAGCCGCCGAGGCACTCGCGGTAGAGCTGGATGTGGGCGCCCATCTGGTTGAGCGCCGAGGTGAAGCCCAGCCGGGACTCGTAGACCGTCTCGTGGACGATCGACAGGCCGGTGGCCTGGGTGAGGGCGACGACCAGCGGCTGCTGCCAGTCGGTCTGGAAGCCGGGGTGCACGTCCGTCTCGAGCGCGATGGACTTCAGGTTGCCGCCCGGGTGCCAGAAGCGGATGCCCTCGTCGTCGATCTCGAAGGCGCCGCCGACCTTGCGGTAGGTGTTCAGGAACGTCATCATCGAGCGCTGCTGGGCCCCGCGGACGTAGATGTTGCCCTCGGTCGCCAGCGCCGCCGACGCCCAGGACGCGGCCTCCAGACGGTCCGACAGCGCCGCGTGGTTGTAGCCGCCGAGCTTGTCGACGCCGGTGACGCGGATGGTGCGGTCGGTGTCCATCGCGATGATGGCGCCCATCTTCTGCAGCACGCAGATGAGGTCCTCGATCTCCGGCTCCACGGCCGCGTTCGAGAGCTCGGTGACGCCCTCCGCCAGGACGGCCGTCAGCAGCACCTGCTCGGTCGCGCCGACCGACGGGTACGGCAGCCGGATCTTCGTGCCGCGCAGCCGGCGCGGCGCCTCCAGGTACTGCCCGTCCTCCCGCTTCTCGATCGTCGCGCCGAACTGCCGCAGCACCTCGAAGTGGAAGTCGATGGGCCGCCCGCCGATGTCGCACCCGCCGAGGCCGGGGATGAAGGCGTGGCCGAGACGGTGCAGCAGCGGACCGCAGAGGAGGATCGGGATCCGGCTGGAGCCCGCGTGGGCGTCGATGTCGGCGACGTTGGCGCTCTCGACGTAGGTCGGGTCCAGCACCAGCTCGCCCGGCTCCTCGCCCGGACGGACCGTCACCCCGTGCAGTTGCAGCAGACCGCGCACGACCCGCACGTCACGGATGTCCGGGACGTTGCGCAGCCGGCTCGGCTCACTGCCCAGCAGGGCGGCGACCATGGCCTTGGGTACGAGGTTCTTCGCACCGCGGACCCGGATCTCGCCCTCGAGCGGGGTGCCGCCGTGGACAAGCAGTACGTCGTCAGAGCCGTTGACGGTCATGTGTCTCGCGTTCCATGGATGGTGGATCAGGGCAGGGCCGTTGGGGTGGGGGCAGGGCCAGATGAAACAGAGTAATCGCCGTCGGCCCCTGTGCCGTAAGCCCGAGGACGCCTCAGGATCGTCATGGCTGTGTCACAACACGAACGGTTCCCCGGCGGGCACACAAGGTCACCGCCGCCCGTCCGTGCGGCGCGTGCGCCCGGTCCGCGTCCGTGCGCCCGTCCGGCTCCCGCCGCCCCCTCGGCCGACGTCCCACCGGCTCGCACCTCCTCGTTCCGTCGCGCACACCCTCGGACCCGGCATTGCCTCCCCACTCCGCGGGAAGATGCGGGATCATGTCTGGCATGACCGAGGTGTCCTCGCTCACAGGGCGGCTGCTCGTGGCCACGCCCGCCCTGGCGGACCCGAACTTCGACCGTGCGGTGGTGCTCCTCCTCGACCACGACGAGGAGGGCTCGCTCGGCGTCGTCCTCAACCGGCCCACCCCGGTGGGCGTCAGCGACATCCTGGAGGACTGGGCGGAGCTCGCGGGCGAACCCGGCGTCGTCTTCCAGGGCGGCCCGGTCTCCCTCGACTCGGCCCTCGGAATCGCCGTCATCCCGGGCGGCGGGGCCGTCGACGGCGCCCCGCTCGGCTGGCGCCGGGTGCACGGCGCCATTGGGCTGGTCGACCTGGAGGCGCCGCCGCAGCTCCTCGCCGCGGCTCTCGGCTCCCTGCGGATCTTCGCCGGGTACGCGGGCTGGGGGCCCGGCCAGCTCGAGAACGAGCTCGTGGAGGGCGCCTGGTACGTCGTGGAGTCCGAGCCCGGCGACGTCTCCTCGCCGTCCCCCGAACGGCTCTGGCGCGAGGTGCTGCGCCGCCAGCGCAACGACCTGGCGATGGTCGCGACCTACCCGGACGACGCCTCGCTGAACTGATGCACGTGAGCATCCCGGCCCGGCTTCAGTACGCTTGGCCCATGAGCACTCTTGAGCCTGAGACCCAGCCCCAGCGAGGCACGGGGACGGGGACCCTCGTGGAGCCGACGCCGCAGGTGTCGCACGGCGACGGGGACCACGAGCGCTTCGCCCACTACGTCCAGAAGGACAAGATCATGGCGAGCGCCCTCGACGGGACGCCCGTCGTGGCGCTGTGCGGCAAGGTCTGGGTGCCGGGTCGCGACCCGAAGAAGTACCCGGTGTGCCCCATGTGCAAGGAGATCTTCGAGTCCATGGCGGGCGGCGGGGACGACAAGGGCAAGGGCGGCGACAAGAAGTAGCCCGCGGAGCTTCCGGGCCCCCGAGGGCGCGTTTCGGCGCGTCTCGGGGGCCTTCGGCATGTGCGTCGTCGCGCTGGGGCGCACGCGGACGGGGCCCGGGGTCACAGATTGGTCCAGACCTCTTGTCGCGGCGATCTCCCGGCCCTAGCCTCCGGTGTGTGGTGCAGAGCAGTGCAGCCGTCGCGCCCGCCGCGACCGGAGGTCCTGCGCGAATGCGGTTCCGGAGCCCCGAAGGACTGACGTGACGTCTGCGATGGATCTCGTTCCCGCGCCCCGCACCGTCGAGGGCCCCATGCGCCGCGGTGTCCTGTTCGACGAGGACACCACCCTGTGGGCCGCCCCCGGAGCCGAGACCGCCGAACGCTGGCTGCGCACCACGCTCGGCGCGGCGCTCGGCCTGCCCCTGCGGCCCGGACCGCGGGACGCCGACGACGGCGTACGGCTGTGCCTGGACGACACGCTGGAGCCCGAGGCGTACCGGCTGAGCGTCGTCGCGAACCGGGGCGTCGAGATCCGCGGCGGGGGCCCCGCCGGCGTCTTCTGGGGCGCCCAGACCCTTCGGCAGCTCCTCGGCCCGGAAGCCTTCCGGCGCGCCCCCGTCCGGCCGGGGGCCGGGTACGGCGTCCCGCACCAGACCATCGAGGACGCCCCCCGGTTCCGCTGGCGCGGCCTCATGCTCGACGTCGCCCGGCACTTCATGCCCAAGGACGGCGTCCTGCGCTACCTGGACCTGATGGCGGCGCACAAACTCAACGTCTTCCACTTCCATCTGACGGACGACCAGGGCTGGCGGCTCGAGATCCGCAGGCACCCCCGGCTCACCGAGGTCGGCTCCTGGCGGGCCCGCACCAAATTCGGCCACCGCGCCTCCCCGCTGTGGGACGACAGGCCGCACGGCGGCTTCTACACCCAGGACGACATCCGGGAGATCGTCGCGTACGCGGCGCAACGGCACATCGCCGTCGTCCCCGAGATCGACGTGCCCGGCCACTCGCAGGCCGCGATCGCCGCGTATCCGGAACTCGGCAACACCGACGTCGTCGACACCACCGCCCTCTCCGTCTGGGACACCTGGGGGATCAACCCGAACGTGCTGGCCCCCACCGAGCACACCCTGCGCTTCTACGAGGGAGTCTTCGAGGAGGTGCTGGAGCTGTTCCCCTCGGAGTTCGTCCACGTCGGGGGTGACGAATGCCTCAAGGACCAGTGGCGGCGCTCACCGGCCGCGCAGGCCCGCATCGGGGAACTCGGCCTCGCGGACGAGGATCAGCTGCAGTCCTGGTTCGTCCGCCACTTCGACGCCTGGCTCGCCGCGCGCGGGCGGCGGCTCATCGGCTGGGACGAGATCCTGGAGGGCGGGCTCGCGGACGGGGCGGCCGTGTCCTCCTGGCGCGGCTACGCGGGCGGGATCGCCGCCGCGCGGGCCGGGCACGACGTGGTGATGTGCCCGGAGCAGCAGGTGTACCTCGACCACCGGCAGGCGGCCGGGGCGGACGAGCCTGTGCCGATCGGCTACGTCCGCACCCTGGAGGACGTCTATCGGTTCGAGCCCGTTCCCTCGGAGTTGACGCCGCAACAGGCGCGGCACGTGCTCGGTGCGCAGGCCAACCTGTGGACCGAGGCGATGGAGGACCACACGCGCGTGGACTACCAGGCCTTCCCCCGCCTCGCCGCCTTCGCCGAGGTCGCCTGGAGCGATCTGCCCGCGCCGCGGGAACGGGACTTCGCCGGCTTCGAGCGGCGGATGCGGGCCCACTATGCGCGGCTCGACGCCCTGGGCGTCGGCTACCGCCCGCCGGGCGGACCCCGGCCCTGGCAGCGGCGTCCCGGCGTCCTCGGGCGGCCCATCGAGGGACGGCCCCCGAACCGGTGATCCGGTGCGTCACGGAGAAACCCCGGCAGGGTCACCGAAGAGAGGCAATTCGCGCGCACCGGTGATGCCGTGTGAAAACGGACCATCTCCGCGACGAGGTGGGCGAATGCCTCCTAGCGGACCCCCGCGCTCGGGTGTTGCGAAGATGTGCCAGAGTTGCCACGTCCGCCCTGTCAGCACGTACCGTACGGCAACACAGGTGGGACCAGGTGGGGCAGCGGGAAGGGGCAGCCGGTTTTGAGCACGCACGCACCGCAGGCGGCGCAGGCCGTCACGCTGCCCACGACACTGGACGACGCCGTGGCGGCCCTGGCGGCCATGCCCGCGGCCGTTCCCGTGGCCGGCGGCACCGACCTGATGGCCGCCGTGAACTCGGGTCAGCTGCGCCCCGCCGGCCTGGTGGGCCTCGGCCGGATCAGCGAGATCCGCGGCTGGCAGTACCAGGACGGCCACGCACTGCTCGGCGCCGGACTCACCCACGCGCGCATGGGCCGCCCCGACTTCGCCGCCCTGATCCCGGCGCTCGCCGCGGCCGCCCGCGCCGCAGGGCCGCCGCAGATCCGCAACGCGGGCACGCTGGGCGGCAACGTCGCCTCGGCCGCGCCCACGGGCGACGCGCTGCCCGTGCTGGCCGCGCTGGAGGCGACCCTGATCGTCGCGGGCCCGGGCGGAGCCCGCCGGGAGGTCCCGGTGTCGCACCTGCTGGCCGGCATGGAGATGCTCCGCGGCGGCGAGCTCATCGGGTACGTGCGCGTGCCCCTGCTGCACGCCCCGCAGGTCTTCCTGAAGGCCACCGGCCGCACCGGCCCGGGCCGCGCGGTCGCCTCCGTGGCACTGGTCCTCGACCCCGCGCGGCGCGGGGTCAGATGCGCGGTGGGCGCCATAGCGCCGATGCCGCTGCGGCCGCTCGAGGCCGAGCAGTGGGTCGCCCGGCTGATCGACTGGGACAACGGGCGCGCGATCGTCCCCGAGGCCCTCACGGCCTTCGGCGAGTACGTCGCCGCCGCCTGCATCCCCGACCCGGCGCCCGAGGTGGACGGCTCCGTGCCGGAACTTCCGCCCGCCGTACTGCACCTGCGGCGCACCGTCGCCGCACTGGCCCGACGAGCACTGGGGAGGGCGCTGTCGTGACCGACGACCAGCAGGGACCCGGACACGGACAGGAGAACGGGCAGGACCAGGGCGCGCCGCAGGGCGTCGGCCGCTGGGACCCGCTGCCCCACGGGGACTACGACGACGGCGCGACCGCGTTCGTGAAGCTCCCCGAGGGCGGCATCGACGCCCTTCTCGCGGGCCGCGGCGACAGTCCCCTCGCCGCGCCGGGCCACGGGTACGTGCCGCCGCAGATAGCGGTCGCGCCCCCCGCGGACGACGCCGCCACCTGGGCGGCCCCGGCCGGCGGCAGCGACTGGCCCGTCGCGCAGGACACCCCGCAGACGGTCGGCGACGACCGCTTCAGGTACAACCCGGGCGCGACCGGCCAGTGGACGTTCGAGGACACCTCGGCGGGCCCGGGCGCGCCGCAGTCCGCGCCCGCCCCGGGCCACGACGTGACCGGCCAGTGGTCGATCCCCGTCGCGGGCGGCGACCTTCCCGACGAATCGGGCGAGTTCACCACGTCGTCCCTGGTCGAGCAGTGGGGCAGCACGCCCCCGGCCACCCTGCCCGGCGGCGCGTCCGCACCCTGGGCGACGGACCCGTCCGGCGCGGGGCACCAGCCGTGGGCGCAGCCCGCCGACGAGGCCCCTCCGGCCGACCGCCGGGCGACGGACCCGGCGCCGTACGGTCACGCGCCCGCGCACCTTTCCCCGCACGAGACCGGGACCGCGTTCGCGCCGGAGCACGACCCGTCGGCCGCGGCCCCCGACCGGGTCCGCCCCGACGCCGAGCACGCGGGCGAGCATCCGTACCCGAGCGGCGGGTTCGCCCCGGAAGTCTCCGCCGAGGCCTACACGGTGCCTGCCGACGGCCCCGCCGGAACCGCCCGGCAGTCCGCTGAGGCCGAAGAGGCCGCCGAGACGTCCGGAAAGCCGGAGGCCGCCCGGGAGGCCGCCCACGGCCCCGCGGGAGCCGTCCACCGGCCCGCGCAGCCGCCCGCCGAGCCTGCCGCAGCGGACGACGACGCGCCCGCCGGCGACGCCCCGCAGACCCCGGCCCCCCCCACCTCCGACCCGCACGCCTCCGACCCGCAGCCGACGGCCGACGAGGGCGCCGACGACGCTCCGCCGCCGTTCCACGAGGAACACCCCCTCGCCGGTTACGTACTGCGCGTCAACGGCTCCGACCGTCCCGTCGCCGACGCGTGGATCGGGGAGTCCCTGCTCTACGTGCTGCGCGAGCGGCTCGGCCTCGCGGGCGCCAAGGACGGCTGCTCGCAGGGCGAGTGCGGCGCCTGCAACGTGCAGGTGGACGGACGGCTCGTCGCCTCCTGCCTGGTCCCGGCCGTCACCACCGCCGGCAGCGAGATCCGCACCGTCGAGGGTCTCGCCGTCGACGGACAGCCCTCGGACGTGCAGCGGGCACTCGCCGCCTGCGGGGCCGTGCAGTGCGGCTTCTGCGTGCCCGGCATGGCGATGACCGTGCACGACCTCCTCGAGGGCAACCCGGCGCCGTCCGAGCTGGAGGCCCGCCAGGCCCTGTGCGGCAACCTGTGCCGCTGCTCCGGCTACCGGGGCGTCCTGCAGGCCGTCCAGGACGTCGTCGCCGAGCGCCAGGCGCACGCCGACGCCGAGACGGACGGCGACGAAGCACGTATCCCCCATCAGGCCGGCCCGGGCGGGGGCGGCGTGCACGCGTCCGCGTTCGAGAACCCGGCACAGCCCCACCCGCATGACCCCGCATACGGACAGAGCCAGGACGGAGGCCAGGCGTGACGAACGAGACAGCCACCGCGACGACCCCCGTGGACGCCGCCCCGGCCCCCGAGCCGGCCCCGCACGGCCTCGGCGTGTCCCTGCAGCCCGCCGACGCGCGCGCCAAGACGGAGGGCACCTTCCCGTACGCGGCCGACCTGTGGGCCGAAGGCCTGCTCTGGGCGGCCGTCCTGCGCTCACCGCACCCGCACGCGCGCATCGTGTCCATCGACACGTCCCACGCGCGTGAGATGCCGGGCGTGCGGGCCGTCGTCACCCACGAGGACGTCCCGGGCCGCGCGCTGCACGGCCGGGGCACCGCGGACCGGCCGGTGTTCGCCTCCGAGGTGGTCCGCCACCACGGCGAGCCCATCGCGGCCGTCGCGGCCGACCACCCGGACACCGCGCGCATGGCCGCCGCGGCCGTCATCGTCGAGTACGAGACGCTCGACCCGGTGATCGACCCGGAGCAGGCCTTCGAGGCGGAGCCCCTGCACCCCGACGGCAACCTGATCCGGCACATCCCGCTGCACCACGGCGACCCCGACGCGGCCGGCGTCGTGGTCGTCGAGGGCCAGTACCGCATCGGGCGCGCCGACCCCGCTCCCATCGGCGCCGAGGCCGGCCTCGCCGTGCCCCGACCCGACGGCGGCGTGGAGCTCTACCTCGCCTCCACCGACCCGCACGCCGACCGCGACACGGCCGCCGCCTGCTTCGGACTCGACCCCGAACGGGTGAAGATCGTCGTCACCGGCGTGCCCGGCGCCACCGCCGACCGCGAGGACCAGGGCTTCCAGCTCCCGCTGGGCCTGCTGGCCCTCAGAACCGGCTGCCCGGTGAAGCTCACGGCGACCCGCGAGGAGTCCTTCCTCGGCCACGCCCACCGCCACCCCACGCTGCTGCGCTACCGCCACCACGCCGACGCCGAGGGCCGGCTGGTGAAGGTCGAGGCGCAGATCCTGCTGGACGCCGGCGCGTACGCCGACACCTCCGCCGAGGCCCTGGCCGCCGCCGTCTCCTTCGCCTGCGGCCCCTACGTCGTGCCGAACGCCTTCATCGAGGGCTGGGCGGTGCGCACCAACAACCCGCCGTCGGGCCATGTGCGCGGCGAGGGCGCGATGCAGGTGTGCGCCGCCTACGAGGCGCAGATGGACAAGCTGGCGAAGAAGCTCGGCGTCGACCCGGCGGAGCTGCGGCTGCGCAACGTCATGGCGACCGGGGACGTCCTGCCGACCGGCCAGACGGTGACCTGCCCCGCCCCCGTCGCCGAACTCCTCCAGGCCGTCCAGGAGTTCCCCCTCCCGTCACTCCCCAAGGACGCGCCCGAAGAGGACTGGCTGCTGCCCGGCGGCCCCGAGGGCGCGGGCGAACCGGGCGCGGTGCGCCGTGGCGTCGGCTACGGCCTGGGCATGGTCCACATGCTCGGCGCGGAGGGCGCCGACGAGGTCTCCACCGCCACCGTGAAGGTCCAGGACGGCGTCGCGACGGTGCTGTGCGCGGCCGTCGAGACCGGCCAGGGCTTCACCACGCTGGCCCGTCAGATCGTCCAGGAGACGCTGGGCGTCGACGAGGTCCACGTGGCCCCCGTGGACACCGACCAGCCCCCCGCGGGGCCCGGCTGCCGGGGCCGTCACACCTGGGTCTCGGGCGGCGCGGTGGAGCGTGCGGCGAAGATGGTGCGCACGCAGTTGCTCCAGCCGCTGGCTCACAAGTTCGGCATGTCCACGGAACTGCTGCAGATCACCGACGGCAAGATCACCTCCTACGACGGCGTCCTGTCGACGACCGTCACGGAGGAGATGCACGGCAAGGAGCTGTGGGCGACCGCACAGTGCCGCCCGCACCCCACCGAGCCGCTGGACGCGGCCGGCCAGGGCGACGCCTTCGTCGGCCTCGCGTTCTGCGCGATCCGCGCGGTCGTGGACGTCGACATCGAACTGGGCTCGGTGCGGGTCGTGGAACTCGCCGTCGCCCAGGACGTCGGCCGGATCCTGAACCCGGCCCAGCTCGCCGCCCGCATCGAGGCGGGCGTGACGCAGGGCGTGGGCATCGCGCTCACCGAGAACCTGCGCACCCCCCGCGGCCTGATCCGCCACCCCGACCTCACCGGCTACGCTCTGCCGACGGCCCTGGACGCCCCGGACATCCGGATCGTCAAACTGGTCGAGGAGCGGGACGTGGTCGCGCCGTTCGGGGCGAAGGCGGCCAGCGCGGTCCCGGTCGTCACCTCGCCTGCGGCGATCGCCTCCGCCGTCCGCGCCGCGACGGGCCGCCCCGTGAACCGCCTCCCGATAAGGCCGCAGGCCGCGGTGGTGACCGACCGGTGAGCGACCCGGCGGCGGGCGATCCGACGGGCGGGCCCCGGCCCGAAGCCCGGCAGTACGAACCCCCGCCGAGCGCGGGCAAGCTGCTGCTCTGGATCCTCCTGTTCGTGACGGCGGCGCTGGCCGTCGTGCTGGGCGGCGTCTACTTCACGTGACGGGCGCGCACCGAGGCCCCCGTGTTCACGGGCGCGCACCGGCCCCCGTGAACACGGAGCGGGACGGGGAGATCCGGGCGGAAAGGGAACGCCCGGGGCCTGCGTGACGTCTTCCGGTGCGGACCGGTGTCGGCGCTGCGGGCGGAAACCCCCTGCGCGGTCGGGCGTCGCCGCTGGCCGGAGCCGTTGTCAGTGGGTCCGCATAGGCTGCGGAGCAGTGGGACGGCGCACGCAACTTCCGCCAGGGGGACCGATGGGCACGACCAGGACCACCACCGCCATCACGACGATCACTTTCACCGAGGCCGAGCTGAACCCGTACGTCGCACCCGCCCCGGCCCGCCGCCGGCTGACCGGCCCGGGTCTGCTGGGCCGACCGGGCGACGGCGCCCTGATGACGATCGAAGCGCCGCGCACCGGCGTTCCTGGCACGATCGCGGACGCCGGCGGCCACCCCGACGCCCGCCCGGCGGAGCCGCGCGACCGGCAGGCGACGGGCGGCATTCCGGCCGCCGGCCGCCGTGAGGTGGAGTCCGCCCTGCTCGACGGAATGACGGGAGAGATCTCGACGACCTACTTCTTCCACGACCGCCTCGGCCTGATGGACGCCCCGCCGCTCGCCCCCTCCCTGGAGAAGCTGCTCCGCTGCGCCACAGCCGTGGACGAACTGGCGGCCCTGCGCGGCCAGTTCGCCTGCTACGCCGGCCGGCTCGGCCGGGAGGCGGTGGCCGAGGCCTCCCGCCGGTTGCTGGCGGTGTTCGAGGCGGGCGCCGAAGGCCCGGGCGACGCCTCCGCGCTGTTCTGGAAGCTGGCCGCGGTGATCCGTCCGCTGGCCCTGGTGGCCGGCCCGGTCACGACGTCAGGCCTGGCTCTGGACCTGCCGGTCCGGCTGCTGGAGGAGGAGTTCGGCTCCGCCGGCGTCGTCCGCTTCGAGGACGTCGACCTGCCTGACGCGCTCGCGCACGCTCCGACCCGGCGCTTCCTGCGCGTGACGGGTCTGCCGGAGGAGGCCGTCCCGTTCTCGCTGGAGACGGACATGCCGCTGCGCACACTCGCCGAGCACCACGCCGACGACCGGGCCGACGACCGCGGGGGCGCAGGCGGCGGGAACCGGCTTCCGGCGCACGCCGACCGCCTCATCCGGCTGGGGAGCCTCGCCGAGGACACCAGCCTCGTCGTGGACGGCGCCACGGGCGCGGTGCTGAGCTGGAGCGCGCCCGGCCTCACCCTGCGTCCGCTCAACGCCGACATCTCGACCCTCGCGTTCAGCCTCTGGCTGCTGACGCGCGAACGGTCCCTGGACGCGGTGGGCGAGCTGACCGAGGCCTACGGCCGGCTCGCCGACACGCTGTCCCGCACCCTGGCCGCGGCCGACCGGGTCCACCCGCTCGGCCCGATCCCCTGCGACGCCACCCCGGCCGCTCCCACAACCACTCCCGCAACCACCTGACGAGCCTTGACGCACCACGCACCACGGGCCGCCCGGCAGGGCGGCGCCGCTCTCCCCCGTCACCGCGCCGGGCACGACGGTCTTCTTGTGCGGGGCGGATCGGGGCGGGGCCGGCGCGCTCTTCCGGCCGACCGAGACGGGAACTGGGACGGGAACTGAGACGGACGAACGGAAGGGCGGCGCCCCGGCCGGGGCGCCGCCCTTTCCTTCTGCCTGGTCAGGCACTGGAGACCGCGACGGGATTCGAACCCGTGTAACTCGCTTTGCAGGCGAGTCCCTGAGCCTCTCGGGCACGCGGTCAGACCGGTGGCGGGACGTCGGCCCCGCCGGACTGGATGTGACGACCGTACGGGCGGGACCGGACCGGGCTCAAGCAACCGGCCGGTGCTGCAACGGGACTGCCATACGCCGTTCATGAAAGCGGATCAGGAGGCGGCCGGGGGCTGGTGGAGGGGCGGGTGCGGGGCGGGTGCGGGGCGGGTCCTAGTACCGAGGTCCCGGGCGAGGATCCGTCTTCCGACAGGGGTCAACATCGCTTGCGCACCTTACGCTGGCGGCCATGGCTGCCCTCGAATCCCGTGACGCCGTCGCCGCCGTCGCCCCCGCCGAGCCGGAGAACCCCGACACGTCACCGGGCCCCGACGAGACCGTCCTCGGACGTCCCTATCGCGCCCTCAGCATCGGCATCGTCTCCGTCGTGCTGCTCATCGCCTTCGAGGCGACCGCCGTCGGCACGGCCATGCCCGTCGCGGCACGGGAGCTCGACGGGGTGCCGCTCTACGCGTTCGCGTTCTCGGGGTACTTCACGACGAGCCTCTTCGGGATGGTGTTCGCCGGGCAGCTGTCGGACCGCCGTGGCCCGCTCGGGGCGCTCGCGAGCGGGATCGCGGCCTTCGCGGCGGGGCTCGTGCTCTCCGGGAGCGCCGGGACCATGTGGGTGTTCATCCTCGGGCGGGCCGTGCAGGGGCTCGGTGGCGGGCTGGTGATCGTCGCGCTGTACGTCGTCGTCGGACGCGCCTATCCGGAGCGGCTGCGGCCCGCCATCATGGCCGCGTTCGCCGCGTGCTGGGTCGTGCCCTCGGTGGTGGGGCCGCTGGCCGCGGGCGCGGTGACCGAACGGCTGGGATGGCGCTGGGTCTTCCTCGGGATACCCGCCCTCGTCGTGCTTCCGCTCGCGCTGGCGCTGCCCCAGATACGGCGTCGGGCGGGCGGACCCGTGGCGGGCACTGCCGTCGCGGCCTTCGACCGGCGGCGGATACGCCTCGCGCTCGGCATCTCCCTCGGGGCCGGACTCCTGCAGTACGCCGCGCAGGATCTGCGGCCGCTCTCCGTGGCGCCCGCCGTCGCGGGGTGCGCGCTGCTCGTCCCCGCCGTGCTCGGACTCCTGCCGCGGGGCACCTGGCGGGCGGCGCGCGGACTGCCCTCCGTCGTGCTGCTGCGCGGCCTGGCCGCCGGGTCCTTCATCGCCGCCGAGTCCTTCGTGCCGCTGATGCTCGTCACACAGCGCGGACTGAGCCCCACCCTCGCCGGGCTCTCGCTCGCCGCCGGCGGAGGGACCTGGGCGCTGGGGTCGTGGGTGCAGTCGAGGCCGAGGGCGGAGCCGTACCGGCAGCGCCTCACCGCGCTCGGGATGGTCTCGCGGCCGCCGCCATCGCCGCGGCGCCGAGCGTCCTGGTGGCTTCCGTGCCCGTCTGGACCGTTGCCGTCGCCTGGGGTTTCGGGTGTTTCGGGATGGGGCTCGTCATCTCCTCGACCAGCGTGCTGTTGCTGCAGCTCTCCGCGCGCGAGGAGGCCGGCGCCAACTCCGCCGCCCTGCAGATCTCGGACGGGCTCTCCAACGTGCTGCTGCTCGCCGCGGGGGGCGCGGCCTTCGCGGCGCTCGGCGGCGGCGGCGTCGCGCACGCGGTCACGGCCGCCGACGGCTCCCCGCACCCGGCCGCCTTCGCCGCCGTGTTCCTGCCGATGGCCGCTGTGGCGCTCGCGGGCGCCTGGGTGGCGACCCGACTGCACGAGCGGCCGGCGTGATGGGGCCTGCGGCCCGGCGATCGGTGCGGGCGTCCGGCGCGCGGAGCGGGGGCGACGGGGTCGCGCGGCCGGCGCGGACGTTGTGAGCTGGGTCCCACCCGCGGGCGACGCGGCCTCGTCGGCGCGTTGACATCCGGGCCGCCGGTAGGGTGGCCCGGTTGTCATACGTAGCCGAGTAACGAGCAGCCCGACCCCCCGAACCGGAGACCGTGACTACCACCGCCGCCACCTCCACCTCCCACCACCTGTCGCCCGCATTCCCCGGCCGCGCCCCCTGGGGCACTGCCGGCAAGCTGCGGGCCTGGCAGCAGGGGGCGATGGAGAGATACCTCCAGGAGCAGCCGCGCGACTTCCTCGCCGTCGCCACCCCCGGCGCCGGCAAGACGACGTTCGCGCTGACCCTCGCCTCCTGGCTGCTGCACCATCACGTCGTGCAGCAGGTGACCGTGGTCGCGCCGACCGAGCACTTGAAGAAGCAGTGGGCGGAGGCGGCGTCCCGCATAGGCATCCGGCTCGATCCCGAGTACAGCGCCGGACCGCTCAGCAAGGACTACCACGGCGTCGCCGTGACCTACGCGGGCGTCGGAGTGCGCCCGATGCTGCACCGCAACCGCAGCGAGCAGCGCAAGACCCTCGTCATCCTCGACGAGATCCACCACGCCGGCGACAGCAAGTCGTGGGGTGAGGCGTGCCTCGAGGCGTTCGAGCCGGCGACCCGCCGCCTCGCGCTCACCGGCACGCCGTTCCGGTCGGACACCAATCCCATCCCGTTCGTGACGTACGAGGAGGGCGACGACGGCATCCGGCGGTCCGCCGCCGACTACACCTACGGATACGGGTCTGCCCTCGCCGACCACGTCGTGCGGCCCGTCATCTTCCTCTCCTACAGCGGCAACATGCGCTGGCGGACGAAGGCCGGGGACGAGATCGCGGCCCGGCTCGGCGAACCGATGACGAAGGACGCGATCAGCCAGGCCTGGCGCACCGCCCTCGACCCGCGCGGCGAGTGGATGCCGAGCGTGCTGCGCGCCGCCGACCAGCGCCTCACCGAGGTCAGGAAGGCCATCCCGGACGCCGGCGCACTCGTCATCGCCTCCGACCAGGACTCCGCCCGCGCCTACGCCAAGCTGATCCGGGAGATCACCGGTTCCAAGGCGACCCTCGTCCTGTCCGACGACACCGGCGCGTCCAGCCGCATCGACGACTTCAGCGGCAGCACCGACCGCTGGATGGTCGCCGTGCGCATGGTGTCCGAGGGCGTCGACGTGCCGCGCCTCGCGGTCGGGGTGTACGCCACCACCATCTCCACACCGCTGTTCTTCGCCCAGGCCGTCGGACGTTTCGTGCGGTCCCGGCGGCGCGGCGAGACGGCTTCCGTCTTCCTGCCGACCGTGCCCGACCTGCTCGGTTTCGCGGGGGAGATGGAGCGCGAGCGCGACCACGTCCTCGACAAGCCCAAGAAGCAGGGCGAGGAGGATCCGTACGCCGAGTCCGAGAAGGAGATGGACGAGGCGAACCGCGAGCAGGACGAGGACACCGGCGAGCAGGAGCAGTTCGCCTTCGAGGCGCTGGAGTCCGAGGCCGTCTTCGACCGGGTGACGTACAACGGGGCCGAGTTCGGCATGCAGGCCCACCCGGGCAGCGAGGAGGAGCAGGACTACCTCGGCATCCCGGGGCTGCTCGAGCCCGACCAGGTGCAACTGCTGCTGCAGAAGCGGCAGGCCAAGCAGATCGCGCACAGCAAGAAGCGGCCGGACGCCGAGGCCGACCTGCTGGAGCTGCCCGCCGAGCGGCGGCCGGTCGTCTCGCACAAGGAGATGATGGAGCTGCGCAAGCAGCTCAACACCATGGTGGCCGCGTACGTGCACCAGAGCGGCAAGCCGCACGGGGTGATCCACACCGAACTGCGGCGGGTGTGCGGCGGACCGCCGAGCGCCGAGGCGACGGCGGGACAACTGCGCCAGCGCATCGCCAAGGTGCAGGAGTGGGCGACCCGGATGAAGTGAGTCCGGTCGCGGGGGCCCTGGAGCGGGCGACCCGGAGCAGTGAGTCCGGTCGCCGGGGCGCTGGAGAGCGCGACCCGGAAGAGGTGAGTCCCGCCGGGACCGCGGCGACGGCGGCGACCGTCGCGATCGCGGCGACGGCGGTGGCGCGTCCCCGCGGTCCCGTACGGCTCACAGGCCCCGTCCGTCCCGAGGGGCGCATACGACGCTGCCACGCTCCGTACGTATCGGGATAAATGCAGGTAATCCCCACGGGCCGTTGACCGGATTCTGGACGGAGCCTTCCGCTCAGCGAACCGGCTTCGCTACTGTCCCGCTACGCACACGCCCCGTGGCAGCGCCGCCGCGGAGCGCAGCCGTGAAGCGACCGGGCCCGGACACGCCGGGCCCGTCTGTCGATCGGAGGCCTCTGTGGCGCGTCACTGACGGGACTCGGTGACGCCCCCGCCGCGACGGAGGCAGCCGACCTCACCACTTAAGGAGTGGGCGTCGTGACCGCGGAGACCTCTCAGACGCTCGACCGGGGACTGAAAGTCCTCAAGCTGCTGGCCGACACCGACCACGGGCTGACCGTCACCGAGCTTTCCAACAAACTGGGCGTCAACCGGACCGTTGTGTACCGGTTGCTCGCCACACTGGAGCAGCACGCGCTCGTACGGCGTGACCTGGGCGGACGAGCCCGGGTCGGCCTCGGGGTGCTGCGGCTCGGCCGCCAGGTGCATCCGCTGGTGCGGGAGGCCGCGCTGCCCGCGCTGCGCTCGCTGGCCGAGGACATAGGCGCGACCGCGCATCTGACCCTGGTGGACGGGACGGAGGCGCTCGCCGTCGCCGTCGTCGAGCCGACCTGGACCGACTACCACGTGGCCTACCGGGCCGGGTTCCGGCATCCGCTGGACCGGGGGGCGGCCGGCCGGGCCATCCTCTCCGCCCGCCAGAAGACGGCGCGGCACGCGGACGAGCCCGGCTACACGCTGACGCACGGTGAGCTGGAGGCCGGCGCGAGCGGCGCGGCCGCCCCGCTGCTGGGCGTGACCGGCGTCGAGGGCAGCGTGGGCGTGGTGATGCTGGCCGACGCCGTGCCGGAGCGGGTCGGCCCGCGCGTCGTGGACGCGGCTCGCGAAGTGGCGGAGGCGCTGCGCTGACCGCAGCCGGGTCGCGCGACCCCCGCCGCCCGGTTCCGGCCGCGCGACCCGCACTCCGGCCGCACCGCCCGCACCGCCCGTACTCCGGCCGCACCGCCCGTACTCCGACCGCCCCGCCCGCACTTCGGCCGCGCCGCCCGTGCTCGGCGCGCGGTGACGGTGATCGGCACGGGCGGCGTGCGGGTCGGCCGGCGTGCGGGCGGCGTGCGGGCGGCGTGCGGATCGGCGGGCGTGCGGCCGGCGTGCGGGCGGCTCGAGCGTGGGCGTCCTCCAGCCGCGAGCCTCGGCGCCTCGTCACGTTAGATTGACTCCGTGCTCTCTCGCCTCTCTCGCCCCCGGGCTCTCGCCGTCTGCGCCCTGCCCCTCGTGGTGCTGCTCGCCACGGCCGCCTTCGCGCCGCTGCCGTTCTCGGTGGCGCAGCCGGGAATGACGGCGAACGTCCTCGGCGACAACCAGGGCGCCGCGGTGATCACGATCTCCGGCGCGCCCGTGCGGGACACCAGCGGGCAGCTGCGCATGACGACGATCGAGGCGACCGGCCCCGACGCGCACGTCACGCTGGGCGACGTCCTCGACGGCTGGTTCCGCACCGACCAGGCGATCATGCCGCGCGACGCGGTGTACCCCAGCGGGGAGAGCACCAAGGAGATCGAGCGGCACAACACCGAGCAGATGAAGGACTCCCAGGACGCGGCGACCCAGGCGGCGCTGGCGTATCTGAAGCTGGGCGAGGACGACGTCGAGGTCACGCTGAAACTGGCCGACGTGGGCGGACCCAGCGCCGGACTGCTGTTCTCGCTCGGCATCGTCGACAAGCTCGACGGCGACGGCGCCGGCGGCGACCTGACGGGCGGCCGCACGATCGCCGGCACGGGCACCATCGACGCCGGCGGCAAGGTCGGCGCGGTCGGCGGCGTGGCCCTGAAGACGCAGGCCGCCCGGCGGGACGGCGCGACCGTGTTCCTCGTCCCGAAGGACGAGTGCTCCGACGCGAAGTCCGAGCTGCCGAAGGGACTGCGGCTGGTCCCGGTCACCACGCTCGAGGGCGCGGTGAGCGCGCTCGTCGCCCTGGAGAAGGGCAAGGGCTCGGTCCCCGGCTGCTGAGCGGCGGGCCGCGGAACGGCCTGCCTTCTGCCGTCCGCCTCACCGCCCCCTGTCCCGGCGGCCGTCCCGGCCGCCGTCCCTGTCGCCCGCGTCCTCCCCGGCCCGGCCCGGCGCCTGTTCCGCCGCCTGCTCCACGAGCGGGATGATCCGCAGCGGGACGGGGTTCTCCATCACGATCGCTGTGGAGGCCCGGACGATGCCGTCGAAACCGACGACCCGGTCGATCACCCGCTGGAGGTCGGCGTTGGAGCGGGCCACCAGCCGGCACAGCATGTCCCCGCCGCCCGTGGTGGTGTGCAGCTCCAGCACCTCCGGCACGGATCCCAGGTGGGCCCGCACGTCGGCCCCCTGGCCCTGCCGGATCTGCAGCGTGGCGAACGCGGTGACCGGGTAGCCGAGGGCCGCCGGGTCGACCTCGGGGCCGAACCCCCGGACGACGCCGTTCGACTGCAGCCGGTCGAGCCGCGCCTGCACGGTCCCGCGGGCCACACCCAGCCGCCGGGACATCTCCAGCACCCCCAGGCGCGGCTCCCGTGCCAGCAGCACGATGATCCGGCCGTCCAGACGATCGATCCCCATGCCGTCCGCCTCCACGATGGTCACCCTGTACAGAAAGCCTGCCGAGACCGCCGAGCAGCTGCACAGATTGCCCAGCCGGTATGCGAACTATTGCGCACCTTGCAGAGTTGGCGCGAGGCTTTCGCTATGACGCAGACCACACATCTCACTCCCGACACCGCGCGGCAGGCCGACCCCTTCCCGGTCAAGGGAATGGACGCGGTCGTCTTCGCCGTGGGCAACGCCAAACAGGCGGCGCACTACTACTCCACCGCCTTCGGCATGAAGCTGGTCGCCTACTCCGGACCGGAGACCGGCAGCCGCGAGACCGCCTCGTACGTGCTCACCAACGGCTCGGCCCGCTTCGTCCTCACCTCCGTCATCAAGGCCGCCACCACCTGGGGTCACTTCCTGGACCGGCATGTCGCCGAGCACGGCGACGGCGTCGTCGACCTCGCCATCGAGGTCCCGGACGCCCGCGCCGCCTACGCCTACGCCATCGAGCACGGCGCGCGCTCCGTCGCCGAGCCCTACGAGCTCAAGGACGAGCACGGCACGGTCGTCCTCGCCGCGATCGCCACCTACGGCGAGACCCGGCACACCCTCGTCGACCGCTCCGGCTACGACGGCCCCTACCTCCCCGGTTACGTGAGCGCCGACCCGATCGTCGAACCCCCCGCCCAGCGCACCTTCCAGGCCGTCGACCACTGCGTCGGCAACGTCGAACTCGGCCGGATGAACGAGTGGGTCGGCTTCTACAACACGGTCATGGGCTTCACGAACATGAAGGAGTTCGTGGGCGACGACATCGCCACCGAGTACAGCGCGCTGATGTCGAAGGTGGTGGCCGACGGCACGCTCAAGGTCAAGTTCCCGATCAACGAGCCCGCCGTCGCCAAGAAGAAGTCCCAGATCGACGAGTACCTCGAGTTCTACGGCGGCGCAGGCGTCCAGCACATCGCGCTCAACACGAACGACATCGTGCAGACGGTCCGCACGATGCGGGCGGCCGGGGTGCAGTTCCTCGACACCCCCGACTCCTACTACGACACCCTCGGCGAGTGGGTCGGCGACACCCGCGTCCCCGTCGACACCCTGCGCGAGCTGAAGATCCTCGCCGACCGCGACGAGGACGGCTACCTGCTGCAGATCTTCACCAAGCCGGTCCAGGACAAGCCGACCGTGTTCTTCGAGATCATCGAACGCCACGGCTCGATGGGCTTCGGCAAGGGCAACTTCAAGGCCCTCTTCGAGGCGATCGAACGGGAGCAGGACAAGCGCGGCAACCTGTAGACCGGCAGAGCGCGCCACACCGCGGACGCGCCCTGACAGGTCTTGCGCAAGAGCCCTGTGGGAGGGCCTTTCGGGAGGGCCTCGTGCCGCCTCCTTCAGTCGGGCAGTCCGGCCGGGGGCGGCTCCTCGCCGAGATCGGCGAGGGCGGCCCGGGCCGCCGGGCCGAACAGGGGCGAGAAGTAGGGGTTGATCCGCAACGCCTCCTGAAGGTGCCGCCGCGCCGGGCCGTCCTTCCCCAGTGCTCGCTCGATCACCGCCAGGTGGTGGACGTACGGCGCGCTGTACACCGCGCCCGCGTGCACCCGGTCGGTGGCGATCGAGGCGAACCGCAGCGCCTCCTCGTCGTCCCCGGCCCGGTGCAGCGCCCAGCCCAGCGCGTCCGCGACGGCGACGCCCGGCTGCCGTCGCCACTCGGCCCGCAGCCGCCGCACCGCCGACGCCGGGTCCCCGTGGTCCGCCTCGAACCGGCCGAGCGTCAGCTCCCCGTCGACGCCACCGGCCGACTCCTGCCGGACCAGCGTCCGCAACCGGTCGTACTGCACCCGCGCCGCCTGGGCCAGCCCCAGCGACTCGTACAGCTCGCCCAGCTCCAGCGCGTACTGCGGCAGGGGCTGCCGTTCCAGCGCCACCCGGTAGGCGCTCAGCGCCTCCGTCGTCCGCCCCAGCGCCGCCAGCGCCCTGCCCTGCCCGGCCTGCGCCGCCCGCTGGTCGGGGTCGAGCCGGACCGCCTCCTGGAAGTGCCGCAGCGCGTCCTCCCGCTCACCGCGCTCGAAGGCGAGCTGTCCGGCCCGCTCCAGCCACGCCGCCTGCTCGGCGGGGGAGTCGGCGCCGACCGCCGCGTCCGCCAGCGCGGCCTGCGCGTCCTCACGCCTGCCCCGGTCCCAGTAGACGCCCGCCGCCCGTCCCCGCACGGCGGGACCGGAGTGCAACGCCGTCAGCGCGTCCAGGGCCTTCAGTGCCTTCTTGTAGTCCCCCATCCCGGTGTACGCCTCGATGAGCTGCGGATACGTCGTCCAGCGCTTCGGCGCCGCCTTGCGCGCGGCCTCGCCCCAGCGCAGCGCGGCGGGGAAGTCCCGGCGGGCGTCGGCCAGCGCGGCCAGACCGCCGAGGGCGTCCGCGTTGCCCCGGGGGCGGGCCTTCAGCGAGGCCCGCAACGCCCGCTCGGCCTTCGGATACAGCACGGCGACGTCGGCGGTGCGCCGGCCCTGCTCCAGGTACGCCGTGCCGAGCACCGCCCAGGACCGCGCGTCCTGGGGACGCTCCCGCACCGCCTGCTCCCGCTCCTCGACCAGCGCCGCCAGATCGGACAGTGCTGCCGCCACCCCCGCCCGCACCGCCGATCCCGCCTGGGCCCCCGGAGCCGCCACCGGCGCCCCGCGTCCCGCCGGCCCCTCGCCGGGCAGACACACCAGCACCCCGCCGCCCAGGACCAGACACCCGACGAGCGAGCCGACGACCAGGCGCCGGCGCCGGCGCGCCCGGGAGACGTCCCCGGGAACCTCCCCGGCGGCTTCGGCGGCCTCTGCGGCGGGTTCTCCGGCGGCTGCCGCAACGGCCTCGGCGACGACCTCCGCAGGAGTCCCGTCGGGGGCGGTGCGCTCTTCGGCGGCGCGCTCCTCGTTCTCCATGGCGCTCACTGTGCGTCAGCACGACGACCGCGCGACGTCAGCCCGAGGGTCCCCGGACGGGGGTTCACACCGATGGCCCCGGGTGCGAACCTGTGATCATGAGCCGTTGGGAAGCACCACCCGAGGACGACGCCGTGGCGACGCGTGACTCCGTGGCGACCGGCGGTCTGCTCGACCGGCTGCGGGCCGGGCTGTCCGCCGGGGCGGTCCTCACCGACCCGGACGTCACGGCCTCCTACGCCAACGACATGGCGAGCTTCTGCCCGGCCGGCGTCCCCGCCGTGGTCGTGCTGCCGCGCACCGTCGACGAGGTGCAGCACGTCATGCGCACGGCGAGCGAGCTGCGCGTCCCGGTCGTCCCGCAGGGCGCCCGCACCGGCCTGTCCGGGGGCGCCAACGCCTCCGACGGCTGCATCGTCCTCTCCCTGACCGCGATGGACCGCATCCTCGAGATCAACCCGGTCGACCGGATCGCCGTCGTCGAACCCGGCGTCGTCAACGCGGCCCTCTCCCGTGCCGTGGGCGAGCACGGCCTGTACTACCCGCCCGACCCGTCCAGCTGGGAGACGTGCACGATCGGCGGCAACATCGGCACCGCCTCGGGCGGCCTGTGCTGTGTGAAGTACGGGGTGACCGCCGAGTACGTCCTCGGACTCGACGTGGTGCTCGCCGACGGACGGCTGATGTCCACCGGCCGCCGCACCGCGAAGGGCGTCGCCGGATACGACCTCACCCGTCTGTTCGTCGGCTCCGAGGGCTCGCTGGGCGTCGTCGTGCGGGCCGTCCTGGCACTGAGGCCGCGGCCGCCGCAGCAGCTGGTGCTGGCGGCCGAGTTCGCCTCCTCCGCCGCCGCGTGCGACGCGGTGTGCCGGATCATGGCCGGCGGGCACGTGCCGTCCCTCCTCGAACTGATGGACCGCACGACCGTCCGGGCCGTCAACGCCCTGACCCGCATGGGCCTGCCGGAGACCACCGAGGGCCTGCTGCTCGCTGCCTTCGACACCCCCGACCCGGCCGCCGACCTCGCCGCCGTCGGCGCGCTGTGCGAGGCGGCCGGCGCCACCCGGGTGGTCCCCGCCGACGACGCCGCCGAGTCCGAACTCCTGCTCCAGGCACGGCGGTCGTCGCTCGTCGCGCTGGAGCGGGTCAAGGGCACGACGATGATCGACGACGTGTGCGTGCCGCGCTCCAGACTCGGCGAGATGATCGAGGGCGTCGAACGCATCGCGCGCGAACACGGGCTGACCATCGGGGTCGTCGCCCACGCCGGAGACGGCAACACCCACCCCACGGTCTGCTTCGACGCGACGGACCCCGACGAGCGCCGGCGCGCCCGCGAGTCCTTCGACGAGATCATGGGCCTCGGTCTGGAACTCGGCGGCACCATCACGGGCGAGCACGGCGTCGGCGTGCTCAAGAAGGAGTGGCTGGCCCGCGAGATCGGCCCGGTGGGCGTCGAGATGCAGCGCGCCGTCAAAGCGGCCTTCGACCCGCTGGGCATCCTCAACCCGGGCAAGCTGTTCTGAGTCCGGGCAGGCCGCCGTGAGCCGCCCGGCTCCCGTCCGGGCGGCTCACTCGCCGTCCCGGGACTCGTCCGACGGCCACGGGTCGCACAGCCACAGGTCGTCGGCGGGCGTCGCGGCGAGCAGCTCGGCCAGCCCGTCGTCGATGCCGAGCCGGTCGCCCTCGGCGCCCGGGGGCACCGCCCGCAGGGTCCGCTCCAGCCAGGCCGACACCTGGGCCGCCGGCGCCTCCAGCAGGGCGTCCCCGTCGGGCGAGCTCAGCGCCATCAGCACCACGCTGCGCCCCTGCGACTTCGTCGGCCACACCCGTACGTCCCCGTACCCGCACGGCCGGAACACCCCCTCCACCAGCAGCTCGCGGGCGAACGTCCAGCCCACCGGGTGCGCGGAGTTGATGTGGAAGGTCACGTGGACGGCGAACGGGTCGTCGCTGCGGTAGCCGAGCCGGGCCGGCACCGGGACGGCGCGCTCCGGCGACAGGATCAGTCTGAGTTCCAGCTCGCGTTCCACCACGGTGTGCTGCATGTCGTTCTCCTCTCGTCGACGGACCCCGTTCGCGGCCCGTGGGCGGGCCCGTGAGCGGGCTCGTACGAGTGGAGAGGGGACAGCGCCGCAACCATTACGCGGGTCTGCGGAAATTTTTTCGGCGGACTGTCCGCACCGGCCCGGTGCGGGGGCCCTCCGAGTTCCCGTCGGACGGTTCCGAACGTGTGAAGAGCGTGCACGGGGTTGCCCGGAAAGGGGCGGGTCCGGCAGGACTGGCGGTGGGGCTTGCGTCCGTCTGATAGATGTGGAGCCCCCCATCCCACCCCCGAGCAGATACGGGACGACGGACATGAGCGCCCCAACCCCGGCACCCGGCGACGACAGGCCCCGCGAGGGGTATTACCCGGACCCGTCCATCCCTGGATACGTCCGGTACTGGAACGGTTCCGCCTGGGTACCGGGCACCAGTCGGCCGGCGCCGTCCGACGGCCGCCCGCTCACCGCCCCGTCCGGCGGCGGGCCCGCGTCCCCGGTGGAGGAGACCGGCCCGCACTTCTTCGACGAGGACCCCGTGCCGGGCGGCCCGCCGCCGGCGAACCCGTACGGCGGCCACCCCGAGCCGGCCTCCGCGTGGGGCGCCGACCGCTCCCACCAGTCCGGCTTCGGCGGCGACCAGGACCGCCGGGTCTCCTGGGGCGGCCCGCCGGCCGCCGACCCGAGGGTGCCTTTGCCCGCCCAGGTCCAGCCCGAGGGCGCCTCGACGAGCACCGACGGCATGACGACGATCCCGCCCGCGGAGCCGGAGGCCGGCGCGGGGGACGTGGTCTCCGGGGGCACGTTCGTCTTCCGCCGGCCTACCGCGGGCGGCGGGGGAGCGGCACCGGCCGGAGCAGCGGCCGGCCCGGCCCCCTTCGCTCCCGCGGGCCACACCCCCGACCAGGGCACGGTCACCTTCCGTCCGCCGGCGCCGCGCACCGGCGGCGCCGACGGCGGGTACCCGCCGGGCGCCCAGGGCCCGACGACCGCACCCCCCGGATTCGGGGCCGGCAAGGCGGCGGCCGACCGGGCGTCGGCCGCACCGGGACCGGGCGTCCAGGCTCCCCAGGGGCCGGCGCAGATCCCGTCCCCGCAGAACCCCGCGCAGGCCGCGGCGACCCCCGCCCCGCAGGGCCCCGGGTTCCCCCCGGAGCCCTCGGCGCCCTCCGCGGCTCATCCCGCCGGGCCGCCCGTGGCACGGACGCCGGCGTCCGCCTCCGGGCCGGCGTCCGCGCCCTCGCAGCCCGCTCCCGGCGTGCCCCGCCGGCCCGCCGACCCGGGCGGCCCCGGCGCCGCTCAGCCCCGGCCGGCCACGGCCGCCGCGACCCCCGCAACCCCCGCCGCCCCCGCCCCGATGGCCGCGGGGTCCGGGGGCGGCCAGCCTTCCTGGGCGCAGCAGGTGCATCGCCTCACCGGCGCCGAGGACGGACCCGTCACCCCCTGGAAGCCGCCGGTCGACGACGTCTTCCAGGCAGCCGCCCGGCGTCAGGCCGAGGCTCGCCCCGCGGGCCTGGGCAAGCGGCTCGCCGCCCGCCTCGTGGACACCTTCGTCCTCGCGGCCGTCACCGCGGGCGCTGCCCTGCCGCTCGGCGTGCGGGCCCTCGACCACGTCGACGAGAAGATCGACGCCGCCAAGCTGAGCGGAGAGACCGTCACCGTCTGGCTGCTGGACGGCACGACGTCGGTGTACCTGGGGATCGTCCTCGCCGTCCTGCTGGTGTTCGGGATCGTCTACGAGGCGCTGCCGACCGCCAAGTGGGGCCGCACGCTGGGCAAGAAGCTGCTGGGGCTCCAGGTGCGCGACATCGAGGGCGGCGAACCCCCGTCCTACGGGGCGGCCCTGCGTCGCTGGCTGGTCTACAGCGTGCCCGGTCTGCTCGCCGTCGGCGTCGTGGGCGTCCTGTGGGGCCTGTTCGACAGGCCGTGGCGCCAGTGCTGGCACGACAAGGCGGCGCACACGTTCGTCGCCGGCTGACCGGGGTCCGGCCGGCCAGGCCCGGCCGGGCGTACCCCGGACGGCCGCTCGCCGGATGCGGAGCCGGAGAGTCCGCGGTCGACTCGGGGGCATGACCAACGAACCGCCTCCCGGATCCGGCGGCGGCGAACCGCCTGAGGACGACCCGCTCAGGAAGCGGCCGCCACAGCCCCCGCCCGGCCAGGGCTCGCCGTACGACGCCCCGCGGGACCCGTACGCGGGCGCGCCGGGCGGCGGCGGTCCCTATGGCGGCGGTCCCTACGGCGGTGATCCCTATGGCGGCGGCGGGGGCGACCCCTACGGCGGTTATCCCGCGGACCCGCTCGCCGGGATGCCCCCGCTCGCCGACAGCGGCCGGCGCACGCTGGCCAGGATCATCGACATGATCCTCGTCTTCGTCGTGGTGTCGCTGCTGGCATGGGCCTTCGGGGTGGCGCAGTACACCGTGGACGCGGACCGGATCGAGTTCGGCAAGACCTTCGGACGGGAACTCGTCGCCGCGATCCTCTACGTCGCGTACGACACGGTCCTGACCGCCAGAACGGGGCAGACGCTGGGCAAGAGGTGGCTCGGCATGCGGGTGGCCGACCTCGACAACGGCTCGACGCCCTCGGTGCAGACGTCCCTGGTGCGCGCCCTGGTGCTGTGGGTGCCGTTCGCGTTCTGCTGCGCCTGTCTGTGGACGGCGGTCTGCGGAGGCTGGAGCTACTTCGACAAGCCCTACAAGCAGGGCCTGCACGACAAGGCGGCCAAGACGGTGGTGGTCGGCACCCGTTGACGCGCCGTACGGCGCAGCGTCGGGCACGGCGGCACGACGATGCGGAAGGCACGGCGGGCGGGGGGGGGGGGGGGGGGGGGGGGGGGGGGGGGGGGGGGGGGGGGGGGGGGGG